>CANQVQ010000001.1 GCA_947627335.1 uncultured Clostridia bacterium
TTGGCGAAGCCAACATCATCAGGCGGAGCCGACATCATTTGCCCGACAGGGCAAACATCATTGAAAAAGGCGATTGCTTTCGCAATCGCCTTTTTCTTGGTGGAGCATAGGGGACTTGAACCCCTGACCCCGACACTGCCAGTGTCGTGCGCTCCCAACTGCGCTAATGCCCCGTTTGGGATTTTCGACCGATTTCCTCGTTCGCTCATAGAGTATAGCACATTTTTCTTCGGTTGTCAATCCCTTTTTTGCATTTTTGGGAATTTCGGCTCCCGCAAACGCAAAAGGGGCGCAAATCGCGCCCCTTCGGTCAACTCTTTTTCCGCAGCAGCAGGAGGATCCCACCGCCGACGGCGATCGCGCCCAGCGCGAACAGGACCGGTACCGGCCACCACAGAAGCCCGGTCTGCGGCGGCGGAACGTCCGACGTGGGCGGCGGCGGTGCGTCGTTGGTATTGGTCACAGTAAAGGTGACGCCCTGCTGTATGATCCCGACCGTGTAATCCTCCGGCACCTGCTTTTCGGTCAGCCGCCACGTGTGCGCCGCCTCCAGATCCTCCCAAGAACACGACCAATTGTTATCGGCACGCAGCACCTCTTCGTCCCACAGGACGCCGTCGCAAAGCAGCTGCACCACGATCTCCGGCGGGCGATCTTCCCCGTCGCCGTCGTTCCTCCAGATCTTCAATGCACGACGCGTGATGGTCATTTCGGAGGTTTCATGCGTATCATACTTCGGTTCAACCACGACGTTGAGGTCGTCCGTCCCGTCCGCCTTGCGGAAGGGAACCGTCACCAGCATCGGCTGCGGGAACAGCAGGAGGTCGCCCGACTGCACCATTTCCCCGATGACCAAATACAGCCCGGTCTCCAGCCCCGCGAACGTAAGTTCCCCGTTCGCGTCCGTTTTCACGGTGGTCAGCGGTTCGATCCCGTCGCGGTCGGCGTACGCCGCCAACGTGGACGCCAGCGTCTTCCATTCCTCGCTGGACGGGTCGTCCGGCGTTCGCACGGAATACGAAGAAAAGGGGTCGGCGAGCGCGTAGCCGCTTTCCTTCCACTCCGCCGCTTTATACAGCGCAAACGACGCGTCCGCTACGGGCTGCTCCTCGTGCCGGAACAGGACCGTGATCGACCCGGTTTCCACCGCAAACACCGGCGTTACCGCGCCAAACAAAAGCAAGACGCATAGCAGCATCGGATAAATTCGTTTCCTCATGATCGGAATCCCTCCCCGCGACGGCTTTCACGTGCGGTCTTCTTGTGCTTTCTCTTCCTGTGAACGATGATCACGGTAACGACGATCCCGACGAAAAGAACGGTCGGGAGCAGCAGAAACCATCGGTTCCACTTGGAAGTAAACGGTTGTATGACGAGCGGTTGCTCCGGTTCTTCCGCCGGTGTTGACGGCGTTTCGATCCGGCGACCGGTAACGACCAAACGGTGCGTATTGATCCCATAGGGGGTGCAGGTCATCAGCGTGCAAAGCTCCTGCCCTTCCTCGATCTTCATGTCCTCGAGTTCTTCCGGCGATACGCGAGCCATGCGCTCCACGCGGTATGTGAGCACCTCGTTGAGGATGTGCAGCACGAACGTGTCGCCGATCTCGAGCTGATCCAGATCGGTAAACAGGCGGGCGGACGGCAGACCGCTGTGCCCGGTGAGAACGGTGTGAACGCTTTCGCCGGGAAGCGGCAGGCTGGAGGCTTCCAAATGCCCGACGCCGGTCTGCAGCACGTTTTCGTCCGTGCCGTGATAGATCGCCAAATAAATCTTCGCCTTCGGGACCTCGATATACCCCATGATGCCGGTCCCGTCAAGGTTCAGCAGACTTTCGTATTTTGCCCATTCCTCGGACGTCAATTCGCCGATGTACGGCTTGGCTTTGAACAACCTGTCGTTGTACGTCGCAATATCCTGCAGCATCGCCTCGTACGCACCGTTGTCCACAGTCTGCAGCTGCCGTTGGTATTCGCCGATGGCTTTTTTGTTGACGGCGTCGTTGATCTTATCCGCAACCGTCGGATACAGCACCAAAGCCAACCCCACGAGCAGCGCAAGGACGCCGGCCACCGTGCGAACGATCTCGGACGTTCTTCTTTTCGGCTTACCGTCCCGTTTCACCGCGGCTCCCCTTTCTGCGCCTCCTGCGCACGACGAGCACCGACACGACGACGACAAGCAGGACCGGCAGCCCGATGGCAGCCGCCCAAAGGACCGACGGCATCGGCGCAGGGATCTCCTTGACGGGGTTCGCGGGATCCGGGCGCTCGGCTTCGGGCGTTTCGATCCGAACGCCCCGCACCAGCAGGCGGTGGGAATTGACGCCGTACGGCGTGCAGGTCATCAGCGTGCAGAGATCCCGTTCCGGGTCGAACGCCTGCTTTTCGGCGTCCTCCGGCAGCATGACGGCGGTCGATTCCACCCGATAGGTCAAAACCTCGCCGAGGATGTGCAGGAAAAAGGTGTCCCCGACCTCCAACTGGTCGATATTGCTGAACAGCTTGGAGGACGGAAGCCCGGTGTGCCCGGACAGGATCGTGTGCGTCCCCGTTCCACCAACCGGCAGAGAGGAACCCTCGATATGCCCGACGCCCGCCTGCAGGACGCTTTCCTCCGTGCCGTGGTAAACGGGAAGGTAGATCCCCGCCTTTTCGATCTCGATATACCCCATCATGCCCGTGTCAAACGGGTCGAGCAGGGCGGCATAGCGCTGCCGCCGTTCCGCGTCCAGCCCCCCGATCTGGGAACCGACGTCCGAGAGCGCGTCATTCCACGCGTGCGCGGCTTCCAGCATCGCCTGCCGTTCGGAATCGTCCAACTGTTGGAGATTTTGCTGATAGTCCACAATATCCTTTCGGTAATTCAGCGAATTGATGTAATCCGCTACGGTCGGATACAGCAGCAGGGAAAGTCCAACGAGCAATACGAGCGTGACGAGGATCGCGGAAAGACCGGTATGCGATTTTCGGACCGGCTTCGCATTCGTTTCGCGTTTCATAAGGCTCTCCCTGCCGCCGTATCCGGGGCAACGGTCTCCCGCTGCCCCGAAACGGACGGACTGTCAGTTCAAATCTTGCGTTTATTCGGCTTTCTTGCGTCTTTTCGCAGCGATCACAAGGTAGGTGACCGCACCGGCGATCAGAACCGCACCGAGAATGTAGAAGATCATCGTGCCGGTACCGCCGGTGAAGGGCAGGAACGGCGCCTTCTGGTTGATCAGGGTGTCGGGAAGCAGACCGCTCGAGAAGACACCTTTTGCGGCGGTATTCGGAATTTGATCGTTACCGAAATTGTCATACACAATGCCGGGTTTGCCTTCTGCCGAATAGGTGACGCGCACAAGCGCACCGTTTTCGTCGGTTTCCGCCTGAATGACGAACACGAATTCATCCATGGTGTTGTAGCCATCGGGGGTGATGACCTCCTTAAGGGTATATTTGCCCTCGTCCAGCCCATAGACATCCGGAATTTCACCGGTTTCGCCGGATTCGAGGAGGTAGGCTTCCAAAGCGGCTTTCGCTTCCTCCAGCGCATTGTAAGCAGTACCGCCCTCTTCGCGATCCGCTTTTTTAGCGTCGTCGAACGCTTCCTTCGCTTCGTCATACTTGCCGATCAGAACCGTAACCTCTTCAGTGGAGGGATCGCTGGTTTCGCTCGTCCAGCCGGTCAGTCGGCGGATGGAATCGACAACGGCTTCCACGGTGGTGGTGTCGCTATTGGCTTTCTCTGCGTCTGTTTTCGCCGCTTCAGCCGCTTCTTTCGTTTCATAGAACGTCTGCGTTTTGGTCGTTGTAGATTCTGCGCCTTCGGTGACGGTCGTCGTGACGGTCAGAACATACTGATCCTTGAAGATCGCGTAGTTGCCCGCCGCGTTCTTCAGAACGAAGCCCGCACCCGGCAGACCGTCGTTATCGTCGTCGCCGTCATCCAGCTTGTCGCTTGCCACCTTGACCAGGTCAAGACCAAACGCGTAGACATAGACCTTCTTTTCTTGCGTCCGACCGGTGCCGTCGTGGTTCGGGTCGTTGGAGAATTCGAGATCCACGGTGTTGGGGTTGCCCGCCACGCCGATGACCGCATTCTCGTTGACCTGCGCATAGTAGGTGACGACAAAGATGGAATCCTTGGTCACTGTGATCTCTGCGCCGTCATTTTTCAGCGTTTTCAGATCGGTAAACTTGACTTCCAGGGTGCAGCCGTCTTCCAGACCATCCTTCACCACACTGTAGTTCGTGCTTTCCAAGACGGTGCCGCCCTTCAGATCGGTATCCGCGTCTGCGGCTGCCTTATTCGCGTAAACCCGGACGACCAGCGGATGCTCGGCATCCGGTCCGACAAGGGTCAAGCCATTGCTGAGCGTATCGTGGAAGGCATACTTGTAGGTATCAAAATCACCGTAGTTCTTGGGAAGCGTGCCGGTGAGTTTGAACTGCACATAGTCGCTGACGCCGGCGACGTCGCCTTTGTCGGTATTGGCGCTGTCGACGATGTCCTTGTCAACGGTCGGCACGGAGGCCTTCAGGTTGATCTCCTGATCGCCGAGAACGGCGAGGATGTATTCCGACGTCGCGTCCTGTTCGTCGGGCTCGGACTTGTCAGCTTCCACAAACAGATAGTACCCGGCTTTATCAAACGCAAAGGTCAGATAATCGTTTTCGGGATTTTCCTTATCGCTTGTGACTTCGCATTTGCCGTCGATCGGCTCAAGACCGCCCTTGTCGGCAACGATCTTTGCAAAGTGCTGCAAGAACGCGTTCGTCTTGTGCGCTTCCAGAACTCTGGCAAGCTCTTCCGCCGTTCCGACTTCGGCAAAGACATTCGCGCCATCCGCAAATGCCCAGGCATCGGCGTCCGCTGTCAGAGCTTGCAGTTCTTTGAGCAAATCCTCGCTGTGGTCATACTTGACGCCGTCTTTCTCGCCCACGACGCTCGCGCCCCATTCGATGTCCGCGAGGGTGTAGTTGTTCCAGTTTTCCGCACCCCATTCGCCGGCGTCAGACACGTCCCCTTCGGGGATCCCGCCTTCTTTGAACGGCGAACCCGTAAAGAGCTGGTAAACCGTGAACTGGTTTTCCGTCATCGCGGGAAGACCTTCGTTGTTGTGGATCACAACTTGAAGGTTATCCTGCTCGACCGGCTCCGCAAGAACCGGTACGACGGCGGTCAGCGCAAACAGGACCACAAGCGCAAGCGCAAGCAGCTTGCCAAATGTCCGATTTGTCGTTTTCATTTTGTTTCCTCCATTTGTTGATTTTTTGCTGATTCCATGTTTGCCGGCGTTCTGCGCGGCAGACGCGTTCGGAAACGCCGACAGACCCGAAACGCTTCTGCATTTTTCCTCCCGTTTACGGAGGAATGTCCGAAAGAACCAATTCTACAGCGGCTTTCCTCCTTGAGATGGTTTTATTTTTCCTTCTTTTCATCGTTCATTCCCCCCGGTCAGATGACGCGGCGGTTCTTGCGCCGCCCAAACAGGAACAGCACGATCGACAGCCCGATCAGCAGTGCGCCGACGAACATGATCTCGCTCGCGCCGACTCCGCCGGTAAAGGGCGGGGCAACGGCTTTTCCGTTGACAAACAGCAGGTAAATATCCACAGTATCCGTCGTGACGGTTCCCGAAACGCTGTCGTCCGACAGTTCGAGGTACGAACCGCTCTCGTCGGGGGCGTTGCTCGTGTTGTCCGCGACGTGCTGGAGGTTGTAGCCGCCTCTGCCGGTCTCCTTCACGGTGTACGCCGTATCCGCCGGGATCCCGCCGATGACGACCTTTTCCCCGTGTTTCAACGTGAAGGTCGCGGTAAATACGCCGTCCGTTTCCGTCCATGTGACGGTGAGCTTCTCCCCTTCGGCAGCGCCCTTGGCGTATTTTTCGACGGTCAGGTCCTCCGCGGACAATTCGGCGCCTTCCGCCGGTTTCAGCGTCACGGAGAATGCAAAGTCCCTCGTTTCCGTGTCGCCGCTGTCGCCGTCAATGCGTTTCTCCACGGTCAGCGTGCCGTTGAACACCTGGTTGACGTAGTCCGCACGGTTCGGCGAATCGCTCGGCATCATTTCCAGATACGTCGCGGCATTATGAACGATTTCTCCCTCTCGCGTGAGCCAATCGCCCTCGCTGCTGCCGGGGTGAGCCGGGTCAACGGAAGGATACTTCGGCACCGACGTTTCGACGACCGTATAGTGGGTCCCGGCAGCAAGTCCGTAGAGCACGGCTCCCTGCTTTGCCTTGAGTTTTACCGTATACGTTCCGTCCTCGTTTGCTTTGAGCGGTTCCAGATACGAACCCGTACCCTCGCCGGTCGCCGGGAGAATGTAGTTCTGGTATTCGCTCTGCTTCGGCGCGGCAGCCGGCATCGTATGGCTTCCGTCCGACCACTTTGCGCCGCCCGATTGCAGATCCATATTGCCCTTCCAAAGGTACAGGGTCCCGGGCTTCACCGGCGCGTCGTCGGGCTGCGTAAAGCTGACCGTAAACGTGAATTCCCGTTCCGGCGGGGTGTCGATGACGCTTCCGTTCATATCGACCAATTGCTTGGTGATCACGAGCAGATCGGGATCGACGGTGTTGATAAAGTTCGCGGATTCCTCGTAGGTCCCGGTGTTGCCGAATACCGAGTACACGCCGGTGTATTGCGTGTTGGACTTTGTATCCTGCGCCGACGTTACCGCATCGGCTTGTTCCTCGCCCACGACGCCGAAGTGGACCGTCGGGCTGACGATGTAGCGACCGATGTTGCGGATATAGCCGGACCCTTCGCCCTCGTAATGCCTATCGACCATCGTTCCTTCGTAGAACATATAGTGGCGGACGGTCCCGTCGCTCTGCGGCACATCGCACTTGCCTTCCGCAATCTTGTCAACGGAATCTACGCTCACGCAGCCCGGGTTGTCAAGAACATCGTGTCTCGTCCCGGTGTTTCTGCTTTCTCCCGTTGATTCATCCCAGAGCCAGAAGACGGAGGAGCCATCCGGTACATCCTTCGGCTGGTGATGGTTGTCGCCCGGGGCATCCTTATTCATGGTGGCGTAGCTCTCCCACAAGACGGCGTTGGTGTGCGCGAACGGCTCTTCCGACTTGACGACGCCTGCTACACCGGCGCCTTCGACGGAATTTCCGTTTTTGTTCACCGCCCAGAACAACCCTTTTTCGGTCGTGTCGTCCTCATACTCTGTCGGATACTTACCGCCCCCATACTCGCCGTAGGTCGCTCCGTTTTTGGTATAGACGGGGATGCTCTGCGCGCCGGGGCGGTAGGTGCTGACGGACCCGACCTGCTGCTTGTGGCTCACCTCTTTCAAGGCGTAACCCGCTTGAAGTTGCTTTTCCGTCAATTTTTCGGTGACGCGATAGATGGCGCCGGAGGGGATCCCGCCGAACAGCAACGCCTGTCCATGCTTCAGCGTGAATTCCGCCGTGTGCTTCGCGATCTCCTCATTCGTCAAATTGGCGAAATAGTCCGGGCGGTCCCCGGTCGGGAGGATCGGGTCATACAGGTCATTTTGGTCGGAGTTTACCACCAGATCCTGACCAACCTTCCCCGAACCATCGTTTTCATTGGCGTTCTTTCCGAATTCCACCTCTTTCGTCCAGTAGGCACTGAGGGTGCGGTAGGGCGTTTTGATGGCAAGCTCCGAGGTTTCGGAAATGTTCGGGTTGATGGTCAGCAGTTCAAACTGCTTCGCTTCCCCTTCCTTATTTTTATAAAGGGTTCCGCCGTAATCCTCGGCGTTAAAACCTTCCGCCGTAGGATCCGGTCTGTCGCCGGTCTCCGGCACCCATTGTGCAAGATAGGCTTCTTCGGACACCAGCCAGACCTTCGCGGCAAAGAAAGTGCCTTCCTCTCCCCGGCTCCCGTCTACCGCGACGTCCTCCGTACCGACGGAGCCGACGCCGTCCTTCATATTCGCATTGTGGTAAACACGGAACGCCGTATCCGCCACGCCGAGGTCGGTCGTGCCCCTGTTTCTGCCGATGAAGACATAATAGATCTTGCCTTCATACGAATCGCCCGCACTGTGTTTTCCCGCGGTTTCGCCCGTGCATTCTTCGGCATAGGTGTAATTCCCGGACGGGTCGGCGATCAGACGGCAGCCGTCGGCATCGACCGTGGCTTTTGTACCGTTCGACGTCTGGAGGAACAACTGCGAATCCAGCTCCAAGTCGATATAGTGGAACTGGCGCTGCCAGCTTCCCGCGCTTTCGTCCCATTGTACCACAATGGCGCTCTGCGTCCCGGTGACGCCGTTGATAAAGACCTGGAAATTGAATTCCTCGTCGGGGTCCACCGTCATACCGTCGGGCGCTTCGACCATTTTGGTCACCAGCAGCGTGGTATCCATGACATACAACCGACCGTTGTTGCCCAAGTAGACGTTCACCTTGATGTCGGATCGTTCAATATTGGAGGTCGAGCTGATGGTCGGCAAATAGTAGTTGTTTGCCGTGCGGGTGACGTTTTGGGCGTAATATCCCCAGTTCAGACTGGTAGCGGACTCGTCGTCATGGTATCTCTCGGCGATATACGCCTTGATTTGCTTGCTCTCCGCCTCCGTCGAATACGCCCCGCCCTTGTTCTGCACGTTTTGGGCAAGGTTGCCGACGCGCAGACCGCCGGGCTTGGCGCAAACGACCCACTCGCCGTCGGACAGAGGATTGCTTGGTTTTTCCTCGGGATATTCGTGATTCGACTTGTCGCAACCTGCGTAATAGCCGGTATCCGGATCGATGGTCGCACCGATATAGTCCTTCCCACGGCTGCGGTCGCCCGTTTCGGAATAGGACAAATACGGGTAATCCTGCGTATACTTGCCGCTCATGTCGTGCCAACAGAGCATATCGCCGTTGGTGATGCCTGCGGCCTTATACGCCGAGCCGAACTCGCTGCCCTTACGGGTGATGGCGTACTTCGTCCGGGTGGCGCTGCCGTCGGCTTTCAGCTCGTAGTACTCGATCGGCAGGAAGAAATAGTCGTCGGACGAGAACGGGTCGGCTTCCGCGTCGTCTTCGGGTTTTGCCACGTTGGTGAGGCGATGGGTTTTCAATAGAATAATATCGCCTTCGTTCGCCGTGACGCCTTTCGCATCGAGAGCGTCCCGAATCGCCTTTTGACGCTCTTCGGGCGTGCCTTGGGTGTTCGCCGGTTCCAAATCCTGCGCGATCAGATTGCCGCCGAAGGTCGTTGCGTCAAATTTTGCACCGCCTTCTTCCTCCCCGAGGTCCTCGCCGATCGAAACCTTCCTCCACTCTCCGCCGTTAAGCACATACGCCGTATTGTAGAGCGGCAACGCCTTTTCAAACAGGTAGTAGCGGTTGCTGGTGGCGGGCGAGAACGAGGTCACCGGGTCGCCGTAGGAATAGTCGGTATTGGTGGTGACATAGTCGCCGTAGCGGTTCAGGGGGTTGTACCAGTTGGAGAAGAATTCCAGATTCCCCTGCGGAACATTTCGTGCGGTCGACGCCGCCGCATTTTTCACCTTGTTTTGCTCGATATACTCCGGACCGATCGCTCCGGCGATGTTGATTCGGTTGGAATCGTCCAGAGCCTCTTCGCTGACGCCTACGGTGTAGAACACACGCAGCGGGAAGGACGCGAGGTAGCCCGGGTCAGTCGGGTCCAAGTTGGTCTTGTATGTGAACGTTCCGTCTGCGCTTTGGTTGATGGTGACTGTGCGCAGCGGCAACATATTCGCGGGGATATTGATCCAGAGCGCCTCGTCAAAGTTGGCGTCGGTCAAGGTGCCCTCGACGTCGGTATCGCTATAGTCGCCGCTGTCCTCGACCCAGATGCGCAGGTCGGCGAGCGCGTACACGCCGGGCGTTTTCATATGCGATTGATCGTCCTGATACGTCACGTCGGCGGGAATGTCCTCGTCCGTACCGTAGGCGGGATTCATGTGAAGAACTTTTCGGTCTTCGTCCTTCATGTCAAGGCGATAGAACGTGTATTCAGTCTTGCGTTCCTTTTCGAGCGCTTTGGAGGGGTCGCGAATCTCGCTCAGTGTTGGCACGAACTGTGCGGCGGTCTTATAATTGACGCGGAAGACCCAATTTTTGCTCCAAGCGTCCGCGGCGGAACTGCAACCGTCGGGCAAGCCGTTGTTCGATTTGTCGTCCTGCGACACAAACTCCGCTTTCGCAGTAGGCTCACCTCGATACCACCCTTGCGGCAACGCGGTTTCGCCCTTCTTAAACGCAGTGTTCCCGGCGTTCTCCATGGCTTCAATATACGCTTCGTTCCACTGGTAGTCGTACACGACGGTTTGGACGATGTCATACTTTTTGCCGAACAGAACCAGGTTTTTGACGTCCTTCACGTCCATGTATTTGCCCACCGGGTCCGTGTAGGTGACGGAGTTATTCACACCAAAGTCGTTTTTACCGCTTACCGGCGCGAAAATGGTCGTGGTGATGGTTTCAAAGATGGAATCGAAAATGTCTTCGATATTGTGGTCGCCAGCCTCAAAATATTCATTTATATAATATAGCTGTTCGAAACTCGTAATATCGTTGGCGGTATCGCTCGGATGGTTCCAAGTAAAGTTACAATATGACCCGGCAGAATCAACGAATATATATCTTGACCCATCTGCACGCGGGAACCGCATAGAAGGTGCACTTTTCGCTATATAAGACTTCAGCGCATTTTCCGCGTCGGTTATCTCGCTCATTGCCTTGGCGTCGCCAGCCTTTTCAGCCTTATGCGCATCGCTGAAATAGGTTCTCGGGTCCATCGTAGACCAGAGCTGTTCCGTGGCGTAATTTCCCAAACCGCCGACATTATACCCGATGGAAAAGCCTTTCATTTCCTCGTCATAATGCGCTTGAATTTTGTTCTTGTAGTACCCCGCAAGTAATAGGTTGGAGACCGTTCGCGGAGCAATCGCCTGAATTTCAAGATTTTTATTCGCGACAGAACCTCTGCCTGAAGCCCCCGACCCTTTACCGGTGCCTTCGTTGCAGTCCGCGTAATATGGATTCAAGCCAGCCCCCGCGTATTGGGCACCTGTTCCAGCCGAAGGGATAATATCCTGATTGTTTCCACTGCCAAACGGCGCCCACCATTCATAGGAGGTTCTCCCGGAATTTGACGAGGAGGTCGTGCTGATAATATTCGTTGCGCCGTCCGTCAGGACGATAAGGACGGGCATACGCTTCGCTTCGTCTGCCATGCCCGGATGGTACGTCGTCTCTGTTGCCGTCGCCAGCATTTCCATGCCTTTGTACAAAGCGCCTTGCAGATAGGTAGAGTCCGCAACCATGGCACCCGTCTTTTTTGTATAACCGCCTTTAACAGACGTTGAAACGTTGGCAAAGTATGTGTAGTTTCCATTGACGCTATATTTCGTTCCTTCGGTCGCGCTAAAGAAAATCCCATCGTTTCCGCTGGAAGTATAGTGATTCAGCGGGAGGAGAGTCTGTGCGCCGCCGCCGTAAACCACAACGCCGACACGATTTTCCTTGTGAACAGCCGGGTCCTGCGTCTTTACATTTTCGCCGTCAATACTTTTCGTTTCGCCTTCGTTATTCATCAAACGGGCGATCAGCTGATTCGCCTGCGCAATGACCTGATGCAAAGAGTCGTTGCGAGTTGCGATGGACGTATTGCTATTTCCTGTCATTGATCTGGAAATATCCAACAAAAGCACAACGTCCAGCGGACGAGCGTTTTCCGTGTTGACGTTCTGGCTTGAGCCGAGCGCACTGTAAACGTGCAGGAAGTCGTCGTTCAATTCGATCGTGCCGTTCACGCCGTCAAGAACGTCGCTCAGGGTCAGAACTCTGCCGTTCCAAGACGCTGCCCTATCGCCGGTATCATTACTGCCATACGCGAACACCGATTTATCCGACCAAAGTCGTCCGGCGACACGGGTGTTCACAGAGAAATCCAACTGCGACTTGTAGGTGTCCATGGTGCTGGGGTCCGCCTGCCGGGTCACGCCATTCGTAGGACCCGACGTACCGGCGGCAAGCGCACGCATCGAAAACACGTCGCTCAAGCTGAACAGCATCGGTATCGTCATACACAAACACAGCAGCAGGGAAATCGCCCGGCGACCGCAGCGTCCGAGCTTTTTTCCGCTTCTTTCCGCACTGTGTAATGCTCTCATTTCTATCGTTCCTCCTCGGTGGTTCAAAACGGCTTTTATTCGACTAACGCACGGGCAAGCGGTTTCCTTGCCCCGTCGTCAATTTTACGGTAAAACGTCAGCAGACCCTCCATCATACGGAATCCGCTTTCCGCAGCGGTTCCGTCGTCCGGCGTCCGCCCGCTGCAGACCTGAAACGCGGTCGCCAGCATCATGCCCATCACGGAATCCAGCATTCTGGAGACGTTCACGCCCGGATAGAGCGACGAACACTTCTCCGTAAGCGGTTTACAGAGCGCAACGTGCCCCTGCTTCGCCTGTTCCCCGCAGTACGAGCAATAGTAGTACCGGGCGAGGAACATACAGGTGTCCGGGTGTGCGTTCGTGAACCACAGCCAAACGGAATGCCAGAAATGGCGCATCCGGTCCTCAAACGGGATGGAAAACTCCCAAAGCACGTCGGAACGCTTCAGCACCTCGTCGATCAGCTTCGCATCCTCCCGCAAAAAGGTTTGCAGCAGGAGATTCTCCTTATTCCCGAACAGGCGGTAGAGATACACGTCGGTGCCGACGCCGTCCGCCTCCGCGATAATTGCACGCGTGGAGACGTTTTCCACGCCGTTTCTGGACACGAGACGCACGACCGCGTCCATTAAAGCGGTTTCCGGCGTTGGTTTCACTTTCTGTGTCATTTTTCTCTTCACGATCCTGGTCTTCTCTGCTTTCCGAAACCCCGTCTATATGGCGTTCGCCATTTTTTCGCAAGTTTACTGATGAATCGGGTCCATTATAGCACGTTCGTCTGCGTTTTGCAAGAGGTTTTCGCGAAAAAATGCAAAATTTTTTTGGAAATTTTTTCGGGGGGGGGGGGGGGGGACGGGTGCCTTTTTCCGTGCTGTGGAGCCATTTTTTGCCGTTCGGAAAAACGGTTTTTTCCGCCGTCCGCCGTCCTGCCGTGCCGTCCGTTTTGCAGGGCGTCGACGGGGCGCGGGTCGTCCGCCGCAGGCGGTCGGTTTTTGCAAATTATGGCAGTCGCCATATGAAGATATTTTTAGGAGGAAAAAACGACGGGGCAATGAAAATTTGCTCCGTCGTTGGGGATATTGTACAAAATTGTCGGTGGGGGAGGGTCGCAGGGTGCGTTTGAATGATGTATCGCCTACGGCGAAATGATGTACCGCCTTTGACGGTATGATGTTGCTCCCTTGCGGTCGCAATGATGCGCTGTTTGCCCCATGTGCCGCAGGCACACATCATTGCCGCAGGCAACATCATTAGCGAAGCGTCATCATTTGCCCGACAGGGCAAACATCATTGAAAAAGGCGGTTGCTTTCGCAATCGCCTTTTTCTTGGCGCGGAAGGAGAGATTTGAACTCTCGCGCCGGTTACCCGACCTACACCCTTAGCAGGGGCGCCTCTTCACCACTTGAGTACTTCCGCACGGTGAATTGATTTTTTTGAAAGAATGGCGGAGGGAAAGGGATTCGAACCCTTGTGGGTTGCCCCAAACGGTTTTCAAGACCGCCTCGTTATGACCACTTCGATATCCCTCCGTACCCCGGCGGGCGCGGCGGCGCGACCTCCCGCATACCGAACAGTCGGTACTATCTACCATAGCACATTCTTTCCCGTTTGTCAAGAGGAAAATGAGATTTTCTCCGTTTCCTTTGAAAAAATGTGCTTCCCCTCTTGCAATTCGGATGAAATTATGGTATACTGTTATGAACAAATCTGACAATGGGGGTGTATCCGACTCGATGGACTCTTTTTCCGAATTGAAATCTTTTCTCCTGGAGGAACTTCGCAAGGACTGCCCGCCGACGAGTATTACCCTCTGGTTTGAACCGATGGAGGTCCTGAAGGTCACCGGGACGGAGATCACGCTGCAGTTCCCGGATTCGCGTCTGCCGTTTGTGGAGACGCATTACGCCGATCTGCTGTGCGACGCCGTGGAAAAAGTGGTCGGTGCGCGCATGGAGCTGCGCTTTGTCCCCGAATCCGCCCGGGAGGAGACCCCGGAAGCGGAATCCCCCGTTCCCGCGGAAGCGGAGCCGGTCGTGCAGAAGTCGAGTGCGTTTACCGAGCGTTTCAGCCCGGCGTACACGTTTGAGTCGTTCATCGTCGGCAAATCCAACGAGCTTGCGCAGATGGCGGCGCTCGCGGTCGCGGAAACGCCGTTTACCCTGCACAATCCGCTCTATCTGTACGGGCAGAGCGGTCTGGGGAAGACGCACCTGCTTTTCGCCATCATCAACCGCCTGCGGGCGACCAACCCGGAATATCGGATCCTCTATGTGACCGGCGAAGAATTCACCAACGAGCTGACCGAAGCGCTCGCGCAGAAGTCCCCGGTGGCGTTCCGGGAGAAATACCGCAATCTCGACGTCCTGCTGGTGGACGATATTCAGTTCATCTCCGGAAAAATGGCGATCCAGCAGGAATTCTTCCATACATTTGAAGCGTTGTTCCAGAAACGCAAGCAGTTGATCATCACGTCCGACGTTTCGCCGGACCGCATCAACAAGCTCGAGGACAGGCTGCAAAGCCGGTTCGCTATGGGGCTCGTCGCGGACATCCAGCCGCCGGACCTCGAACTTCGCACGGCGATCTGCCGCCGCAAGGCGTTGGATTACCAGTTCGATTTGGGGTACGACGTCCTGACCTACCTCGCCGAGCACATCACCAAGAACGTCCGCCTTATCGACGGCGCCATCAAAAAATTACGGGCGTACTGCCTGCTCAACGGCGGAAAATGCACGGTCACGACGGCGGAACGCGTCCTGCAGGAATTTTTCCGCTCCAAAGAGGACGAGGACAACCTCGTCGAGAAGATCTTTGACTACACCTGCAGGAAATTCGTGGTTTCCAAGGAGGACCTCGTCGGTCCCCGCCGGACCGCGAATATCGCCTTTGCCCGGCATTTCGCCATCTACCTCGTGCGGAAAAAGACCTCGCTGACCATCAAGCAGATCGCCGAGCTGTTCAACCGCAAGGACCACACCAGCGTCCTCAATTCCATCAACGTCATCGAGCGGCGCATCCGCACGGATTCCATCTTTGCGCGAGACCTCGCGATCGTGCTGGACGAGCTGACCGTCTGAAATAGGGAAAGTTTCGGTCATAATTTTTTCGACTTCTCCTTTGTTTTTTCCGCCGGGACGGCGGCAACATTCGGTTCTTCGGTCCGCCGGAGGATTTTGGCGGGAATGTGGACAAAAACGGGAAAGCTGTGGAAAACTCCCCCGGTTTTCCCGCGGGACGGGAATCGGTTGTCCACACCGAAAAGCAAGGCGGGACAAGTGGTTCGAGGGGTTTTCCACAAAATCCGCCCGCCTACTACTACGACTACTACTTCCATATACCTAAAAGGTTTCTTCGTGGGTGTACGCGCACGAAGCGAACCCCTGAAAACAGAGAACGCAAAAAGGAAAGGATGAAAACAAGAAATCATGGGCATCTCCTTTTTATCCGACAAGAAAACCTTGCAGGATCTTATCCAGCCGGCGCTGGCCGCCGCCTCGTCAAAAAGCACGCTTCCCGCGTTGGAGGGTCTGCTGTTCCAGTTGGAGGACAACGAACTGACCGTTTGCGGGTACGATCTGGAAAAAGGGGTCAAGACCCATGGCAAGGTCATTCCCAAGGAGCCGGGTGCGGTCATTCTCAAGGCGCAGAAGATCGCGGCGCTCATTCGGATGCTGCCGGACTGCGACATCACGTTTGAAGCGAACGAACGCAACACGGTGCGGATTTACGCCGGACTGAACGATTTTACCCTGCACGGGCTGACGGCGGAGGCGTTTCCGAGCATCCCCGACCTCGGCGGGGAGAACGCGTTCTGCATCAGCCAGAGCCTGATGAAGGAGATCATCAATACGACCTGTTTCGCGGTTTCGCAGGACGACGCCCGTCCGATCCTGACCGGGGAGTTCTTCCGGGTGGAGAACCGTTCCATCACCGCCGTGGCGCTGGATAACCGCAGGCTCGCGATGCGGGAGGAACGGGAGTGCGTGTTCGACAACGAATCGTCGTTCAGCTTTGTCGTCCCGGGAAAATCCTTGCAGGAGCTCGCCCGCCTGCTGCGGGATACGGACGATATGCTGCGCGTGGAATTCACGGCGAAGTACGTCATTTTCAAGCTCGACGAGATCGTTCTGTTCTCCCGGCTGCTGGAAGGGGAGTACCTGGATTACAAGCGGGTCATTTCGACCCAGAATAAGATTTTCGTCAAGGTCGACCGGCAGGAGTTCGAGGACGCGGTCGCCCGTGCGTCGCTGATGGTCGACGACCGGGGAAACAAGACGATCAACTGCCTGAGCTGCCAGTTCGCGGGGGATACGCTCGAAGTCGCGGGAGCCGCGCACGACGGCAAGGGAAACGTCGGGCTGAAGATCGAGAAGGAAGGCGAGGACCTGAAGATCGGGTTCCAGCATCGGTTCCTGCTCGACGCGCTGCGTGCGGCGAAGGACGAAAAGGTCTCGCTCGCCCTCTCGAGCGCGCTCGGTCCGATGTTCATCAGCCCGGTCGAGCCGTCCGCGACGGGAACGTATCTGTATCTCGTCATGGCGTTCAAGCTGCCGCGGGAATGAGTCGGGAACGCCATGCGGATCAGGGAACTGACGCTCCAGCAGTTCAAGAACGCGGCGACGGAAACGTTGCCGTTCGCGGACGGGGTGAACGTCATCTGCGGAGAGAACGCCTCGGGGAAGACCAATCTGCTCGAAGCGATGTTCTTTTTCGCCGCCGGAAAGTCATTTCGGGGCTGTAAGGACCGGGAACTGATCCGTTTCGGCGAGGAGGAAGCCCGCGTGGAGCTGAAATTCCTTCGCGGGGAGGACGAATGCGTGGAATCCCGCATGGGCGTGTGGCTCCGCAAGGCGCAGAAGCGGCAGATTTCGGTGGAAGGGCAGCCGGTCCGTCGGCTGGCGGAGTATCTCGGGTTGTTTCGGGCGGTCATTTTCACGCCGGACCACCTGCATCTGGTGAAGGGTGCGCCGGAATGTCGGCGGCGGTTCCTCGATCTGGCGATCTGCCAGTCCTTTCCGCGGTACGCCGCGTCCGCGCAGGAGTACGGGCGGCTTTTGCAGCAGAAAAACGCGCTGCTGCACAGCGAATCCCCCGACCGAAAGCTGCTGGAAGTCTACCACGAACGAATGGCGGTCGCCGCCGCCGTGATTACGCTCAATCGGTTCCGCTACCTCGAAACGCTCGCGAAAGAGGCGCAGGAAGTGCAGAAGGAGATGTCCGGCGGGAAGGAACTGCTGGAACTGCGGTACTTTTCGCAGGTCGCGCCGAAGGAGGAGCGGACGGCGGAGGAACTGCGGGACGCGTATTTTACGCTGTTTCAGACCCGTCTGGACGCCGAACTGAAGCGGGGAACGACGCTGTTCGGTCCGCAGAAGGACGATTTCGCGGTGTATATCGACCGCAAGAACGCCAGGATCTTCGGTTCGCAGGGACAGCAGCGGTCGGCGGTGCTGGCGCTGAAGCTGGCGGAAGGGGAGCTGTCCCGCCGTCTGACCGGGGAGTACCCGGTGTTCCTGCTCGACGACATTCTTTCGGAGCTTGACGCCGGACGGCGAGGGTATATCCTCTCCCATCTCGCGGGGCGGCAGGTGATCCTGACCGGCTGCGAGCCGGAATTGCCGGAAGCGGGGGTATCCAACCGCATTCTGGTCCGAAACGGGGAAGCGACGGTGCTGTGATGAACGGGAAAAGGAAAAGACCCGAAAAGCTGTTCCTGCAGTTGGAGGGCGGAGAATCCGTCGTCGGCGAGGACGTCATCGGGGTGTTCGATATGGATGAAGCGACGGTCGGGGAGGCGACGCGGACGTTCCTGCGGGAAGCGCAGAAGCGGCTTTGCGTGGTGAGCCTCGCGTCCGACCTGCCGCGAAGCATGGTGGTCGTGCGGGAAGCGTACGGGAGCCGGGTCTACGTCAGCGGGCTGTCCCCGCAGAGCATCGTCCGGCATCGGCTGTAACGCCTGCGGGACAAGGAAAGGAAGAAAACGCAATGAGTTTGGAAAACGAGTTCGATCGGATCACGGAGGCGGAAAGCTCCTACGACGACAGCCAGATCCAGGTGCTGGAAGGGTTGGAAGCGGTTCGGAAGCGTCCGGGGATGTATATCGGGACCACCTCCTCGAAGGGACTGCACCACTTGATCTACGAGATCGTGGACAATTCCATCGACGAAGCGCTGGCGGGATACTGCAAGAACATTCTGGTGGTGCTGGCGAAGGACGGATCGGTCGTCGTCAAGGACGACGGGCGCGGCGTCCCGTCCGGCATCAACCCGAAGCTCGGCATCCCGACGCTGGAGGTCATCTTTACGGTCCTGCACGCCGGCGGCAAGTTCGGCGGCGGCGGATACCGCATCGCGGGCGGTCTGCACGGGGTCGGCGCGTCGGTCGTCAACGCGCTGTCAACGCGGGTGAACGTCTGGAACCACGCGGACGGAAAGGAATTCTTTATCGCGTTCGAGCGGGGCAAGACGGTCGAACCGTTCCGCACGGTCGGGGATACCGAAAAGCACGGGCTGACCGTGCAGTTCTGGCCGGACGGCGGGATCTTTGAGACGACGACGTTTGAATACGACGTCGTGCGGACCCGTTTGCGGGAGCAGGCGTTCCTGAACGCAGGCGTCAGCATCAGCCTGCGGGACGAGCGGGGTGAGGAGCCGGTCGAGGAAGTTTTCTGCTACGAAGGCGGGATCCGGTCGTTCGTCGAATACCTGAACGAGCAGAAGGGCTGTTCGGTCCTGCATTCGGACGTCATCTATGTTTCCGGCGCCAAGGGGACGTCGGTGGCGGAGGTGGCGATGCAGTATAACGACACCTACACCAGCCTGATCCTCTCGTTTGCCAACAATATGCACACCATCGACGGCGGAACGCACGAATCGGGCTTCCGCGCCGCTCTGGCGAAGGTGCTCAACGAGTACGGCAAAAAGTACGCCATTCTCAAGGGCGAGGAAAAACTGAGCGCGGAGGACGTGCTGGAGGGTCTGACGGCGGTGGTCTCCGTCAAATTGGAGGACGCCCAGTTCGAGTCCCAGACCAAGGCGAAGCTGGGGAACAGCGAGATCCGCACGCTCGTGTCCAATATGCTCTCGGAAAAACTCGAAACCTACCTCGAGGAAAACCCGACGACGGCGCGGACCATCGTCGAAAAGTCCATCGCCGCAGCCCGGGCGCGGGAAGCCGCCAAGCGTGCGCGGGAACTGACCCGTCGCAAGGGGCTGTTGGAATCCTCGTCGCTCCCGCACAAGCTCGCGGACTGCAACGAACGGCGCATGGAATACACCGAGCTGTACCTCGTCGAGGGGGATTCGGCAGGCGGCACGGCGAAGGACGGGCGGGACAGCCAGTTCCAGGCGATCCTGCCCCTGCGCGGAAAGATCCTCAACGTCGAAAAGTCCCATATCGACCGCATCTACTCCTCGGATTCCATCACCCCGCTGATCCAGGCGCTCGGGTGCGGGATCGGGTCGGAATTCGATCTTTCCAAGCTGCGGTACGGCAAAATCATCATCATGGCGGATGCCGACGTCGACGGCGCACACATCCGCACCCTGCTTTTGACCTTCTTCTTCCGGCACATGAAGCCGCTTATCGAGGAAGGGCACATCTTCGCGGCTGTCCCGCCGCTCTATAAGGTTTCCCGCGGGAAGGCGGAACGGTACGCGTATTCGGACGAAGAAAAGGAGCTGTACGTCGAGGAATTGGGCGGGAATCCCCGCGTCGAGCGCTACAAGGGCTTGGGCGAGATGGATAAAGACCAGCTCTGGGAGACCACGATGGACCCGGAAAAGCGGATCCTCAAGCGCATCACCATCGAGGACGCCCTCCGTGCGGACGCGCTCTTCTCCGTTTTGATGGGGGATAAAGTAGAACCACGCAGAGCCTTCATCGAGCAGAATGCGAAATACGTTGTCAATTTGGACGTATAAGCCGGACGCATAAGCCGGGCAAGGACCCAAACCGCAAGGAAAGGACAGTATCATGTCGGATCAGGAATTTGATTACAGCTCCCACGCGGAGCAAACCATACGGAACATCCGTATCGAGGACGAGATCAAGACCGCGTACATCGACTACGCGATGTCGGTCATCGTCTCCCGCGCACTGCCGGACGTTCGGGACGGGCTGAAGCCGGTACACCGCCGCGTGCTTTACGCGATGTACGAGGACGGGCTGACGCACGACAAGCCGTTCCGCAAGTCCGCGACGACGGTCGGCGACGTGCTCGGTCGGTACCATCCGCACGGTGACACGGCGGTTTACTACACGATGGTGCGCATGGCGCAGGATTTTTCGCTGCGCTATCCGCTTATCGACGGACACGGCAACTACGGCAACATCGACGGCGACCCGCCCGCCGCGTACCGTTACACGGAAGCGCGTATGGCGCGTATCGCGGACGAAATGCTTGCCGACATCGACAAGGACGTCGTCAATTTCGACCCGAACTTCGACAACACCCGCACCGAGCCGCAGGTCCTGCCGTCCCGGTTCCCGAACCTGCTGGTCAACGGGTCTGTCGGCATCGCGGTCGGCATGGCGACGAATATCCCGCCGCACAATATGCGGGAGGTCTGTACCGCCTGCGCCTACCTGATCGACCACCCGGACTGCACGATCCCCGAGCTGATGCAGTACATCAAGGGACCGGATTTCCCGACCTACGGTACGATCTACGGCACGGCGGGCATCTACGAAACGTATATGACCGGGCAGGGGCATATCAAGGTCCGTGCGAAAGCGCATTTCGAGGAGAAAAAGGGTCGCACGGCGATCATCGTGACCGAATTGCCTTACCAGGTCAACCGTTCGATGCTGCTCGAAAAGATGGTGGATCTGGTCAAGACCAAGAAGATCGAGGGCATCAGCGACATCCGCAACGAATCCGGTCGAAAGGGTATGCGGATCGTCATCGAGGTCAAAAAGGACGCGAATCCGCAGATCGTCCTGAATCTGCTGTATAAGTATACCCAAATGGAGGACACCTGCGGGGTCAATATGCTCGCGCTCGTCAACGGCGAGCCGCGTGTGCTCAACCTCAAGGAGATCCTTTCCCATTACGTCAGGCACCGCGAAAGCGTCATCGTCCGCCGGACGAAGTTCGATCTGGCGAAGGCGGAACGGGAAGCCCACATCTTCGAGGGCTACAAAATCATCATCGACAACATCGACGAGGCGATCCGCATCATCCGCGCCTCCCAAAACGTCGCGGACGCACGGCAGAACCTGATGAACCGGTTCGGGCTTTCGGATCTGCAGGCGCAGGCGGTCGTGGAAATGCCGCTCGGGCGGTTGAGCGGGATGGAGCGGCAGAAGATCCTCGACCGTTTGAACGCGTTGTACGCGCTGATCAAGGACCTGCGGGAGATCCTCGCGGACGAGAGCCGGGTCACGGCGATCATCAAGGAGGACCTCGCGGAGATCGCCGAGAAGTACGGCGACGACCGGCGGACGGAGATCGTCGAGGTCGAGAACGAGATCCTTATCGAGGACCTGATCGAAAAGCAGGACTGCGTCGTGACGGTCACCAACGACGGGTATATCAAGCGCCTGCCCGCGGACACCTACGCGTCCCAGCGGCGCGGCGGCAAGGGCGTGACGGCGATGGGCACGAAGGAGGAGGACTATGTGCGCAGCGTGTTCGTCGCGTACAGCCACGATACCCTGCTGCTGTTCTCCAATCAGGGGCGAATGTACGTCAAGAAATGCTACGAGATCCCCGAAGCGGGGCGCACCGCGAAGGGGACCAACCTGATCAACCTGCTGCAGCTCTCCGAGGGCGAGCAGATCACGGCGGGGATCTCCATCCGCGCCTTCAACGAAGGGGAATATCTGGTCTTTTTGACCCGCAACGGCATCGTCAAGCGGGTGGAACTGACCGAGTACCGCTCCCGCCGCCAGAGCGGGCTGTTCGCGATCCGTCTGGACGAGGGCGACGCGCTTCTGACCGTCCTCAAGACCGGCGGGAACGACCATCTGCTGTGCGCGACCCGCATGGGCGCGAGCATTCGCTTCGACGAGGGCGACGCCCGCTGTATGGGTCGTCAGGCGCGGGGCGTCGGCGCGATCTCCCTGCGGCGCGGGGATTACCTCGTGGGCGCCTGCGTCATTCCGAACGGGGTCAACGATCCCGCGTACCGGGTGTTGACGGTCACGGAAGGCGGGTACGCCAAGCGGACCGACTGCGCGGAATTCCCGCTGCAGCGCCGGTACGGGAGCGGCGTGCGGTGCCACGCGGTCGGCGAAAAGACCGGGCTGCTGGCGGGCGTCGCGCTCGTGCGGGAAACGGACGACCTGATGATGATCACCGACGGCGGCACGATCGTGCGCACGGCGGTCGGCGAGGTCCCGGTGTACGGCAGGAGCGCCGGCGGGGTCATCGCGATGCGGCTGAACGAAGGCGCGAAGCTGGTCAGCTTCGACGTGACGGCGCCCGTCGCGGAAGCGGCGGAGGACGCGTCCGCAGAACCGAACGAAAATCCCGCAGAAACGGAGGAATAACCGCGAATGGCATCGGAGAGAGAGCGTGCGCGGGAGGAGTACCTGCGCATTCGGGAGCAGGCGTTGAAGGTGGACCGAAAAGGACGTCTGGCGAAGGTCTGGACGGACACGCACTACCTGCTTTGCGGTGGCGCGATCATCGCGGCGGCGGTCCTGCTGGTGTCCAACTGGACGGACCTTTCCGCCGGGAGCCGGTGGTTGTGGATCGCCGTCAGCGTCGCGGCGGTCGGCGTGTTCATCGCGCTCGGCAGTATCCCGACCCGCAAGATGCTCCGGCACAAAAAGGAACTCCACGACCTGCAGCAAAAGCTGGAGGACCTGGAGTCCAAATACCACTTATAAAGTTCAAAGGATCGGCGTTCAGTCCGCGCCGTCTGCGAGAAAGCGGATGGCGCGGGCGTAGCCCTCAAAGCCAAGCCCCTGGAACGTCGCCTTGCAGCAGGGCGTGATGTAGTTGACCTTGCGGTAATCCTCCCGCGATTGCGTGTCCGTCAGATGCACCTCCACGGTCGGGATGCCGACGGCGAGTAGGGCGTCGTGAATGGCGACGCTGGTGTGGGTATAGGCGGCGGGATTGAAGACGATCCCGTCAAAAACGCCGTAGGCCTGTTGAATTCGATCGACCAGATCCCCCTCGTGGTTGGATTGGTAGCACTCGCAGACGACGCCTGCGTCCGCGCAGGCTTTTTTCACGAAAGCGAGCAGCTCCGCATAGCTTTTTTTGCCGTAAATATCCGGCTCGCGAAGTCCCAGAAGGTTGATGTTCGGTCCGTTGAGAATCAGCAGTTTCATGCGGGCAAAACTCCTTTCTAATGCAGCAGGATCTTCCGCTTTTCCGGGTCGGAGGCGGGGCGGTACAGGCAGATCTTCCGCCCGATGACCTGCACCGGCTCGCAGGAGAGCGCGCCGCACAGCGTTTCGCAGACTTCGCGGGGAGGCGCAGGGCAGGTTTCGAGTACGGAGAGCTTAATGAGTTCGTGCGCTTCGAGCGCGTCGGAGAGGGTCTTGATCAGCGGGTCCGTCACGCCGTTTTTGCCGATCTGCGTGACCGGCGCCTTTTCCGCCGCGAGGGAGCGGAGGAAAGCCCGTTGCTTGGTGGTGATCATTGGTCGGTTCCTTTCTTTCCGTTTGGTTTCTTGCGGGCGCGTGGGTGAACGGCGAACCCGTCCAGCCCTGCGCGTTCCATCGCGCCGAACAGACGGTCCTTCAGCCCCGGGTCCCGCTTTTCCGCTTCCGCGAGGAAGCGTTTGGTGGTTTCGCGGACGGTTTCGCCGTCCGCGGGGCAGCGTTTGGGGGATGGGCGGATGCCGGAAGCGTTGACGAACCCTTTCAGGTCGTTCTCCCGGACGTACAGCAGCGGGCGGATCATCGTGATCCCCACGCGGTCGAGTTCCGTCACGGGGGAAAAGCAGCCGATACGCCCTTCGTGGAACAGGTTCATCAGGAAAGTCTCGACCGCGTCGTCGAAATGATGCCCGAGCGCGACGGTGCGGCAGCCTTCCTGCTTGGCGGTGCTGTACAGGATGCCCCGGCGCAGATTGGCGCACAGGGAGCAGGGATTCTTTTCCTTGCGCACGTCGAACACCACCGCGTAGATGTCCGTCGGGACTTCCAGCAGCGGGAGCGCCAGTTCGTCGCAGACCGATCGGATGTTTTCGTCGCTTTCCCCGGGAAAACCCATGCGCAGGTGGATCGGCAGCAGCTCGAACGGCAGCGGATAGAACTTTCGCAGCCCCGCGAGGGCGACGAGCAGGGCGAGGCTGTCCTTGCCGCCGGATACCCCGACCGCGATGCGGTCGTTCGCACGGATCATGCCGTAATCGTCCACCGCACGGCGGACTTGGGAGAGCAGGCTTTGGTAGGAGCGGATGCGCAGGTTCATGGCGTTTCCTTTCCCGCGCACGCGTGGGCGCAGACGTCCCGCAGGACGCAGGCGTCGCACCGCGGACGGCGTGCGATGCACACGTCCCGCCCGTACTGCACCAGCCGGTGGCAGAAATCGCTCTGCTTGTCCTTCGGGACCAGCCCGTCGAGCTGACGCTCCACCTTGTGCGGGTCGGTCGAATCCGCAAATCCGAGCAGATTGCTGATGCGGATGCAGTGGGTGTCCGCGACGATGCCGCCGAGTCCGAACACATCCCCGCGGATCAGGTTCGCCACCTTCCGCCCGACCCCGGCGAGCGAGAGCAGGTCGTCCATCTCCGACGGGACCTTCCCGCCGTAGACTTCGGTCAGCCGGACGGACATGAGGTGCAGATTCTTCGCCTTGCTGTGATAGAGTCCGCAGGTGCGGATCAGGTCCTCGATCTCCCCGACGTTGCCCGCCGCCATGGACGGCGCGTCCGGGAAACGGGCGAACAGCGGACCGGAAACCAGGTTGACGCGTGCGTCGGTGCATTGGGCGGACAGGATCGCCATGACCAGCAGGCGGAACGGGTCCTCCCCGGCTTCAAGCGCACATTGCGCGTCCGGATAATAGGCTTCCAGCCGGCGGACGACCTCCGCCATCTCCTCCCGGCTACGCATCGAAGATAAAATCCACGTCCCCCGACAGGAGGGAGAGGATCCCACGGTAGATGATGTCCGCCCGGTCCTCGAAGTTGGCGCAGAGCTTGTCCGCGAGCGCCTTATCGCTCAGGAATACCGAGGTTTCGAGCAGGGTTTTTCGATTGTCCGCGATCGTGCAGGTCACGGTCCAGCCGGAGCCGGTTTCCGCGACCCTGCTGGTCTGGCGCACGCCGTTCCGCTTGAACGCGAGGACGCGCAGGGCGTGCCGAAGCGCACGGTCCTTGTCGTCGGAAAGCAGGTCCTGCTCGTAGGTTTCCAGCACGGAGCGCCCCTGCGGGGTGATGCGGTAGAGCGGTTCGCCCTCCGGGGTGCGGGAATCGGAAACCAACTGTCCCTGCTCCAGCAGTTCGCTGAAGGCGGGGGCGAAGTCAAAGTAGTTGACCAGCCCGTCCTGCAGGACCATGTCGTTGACGGTGGTGAATTCGACGGGTTCGTCGATGTTGCCGAGGATGTAGAGGATGAAGATCTTCGCCTGCGTGCGGATCTCCTTCTCGTCGAGCGCCAATGCGGCATTCCTCCGTTTCTTTTTCTGCGTTTTCTCTATTATACTCTCTTTTGTTCTTTTTTTCAATATGATTCGTACAAAACTTTTGCTTGCATTCCGCAAAATACCCTGCTATAATGAGTACAATGACGGCGCACAGGCGCAGAAACAGGAGGACCTGCCATGGTTCTGAACTATCCGGGAGGGCTGTTCCTTCCCCCACGGGCGGACGAACGGACGCTTCTGACCATCGTCTCGGACCCGCTGGTCGTGACGCCCGGGAAGCTCGACGAGGTATATCTTGCGCTCGAAGGGCGCTCGGACACGCTGCTGTGCCGGGAGGGCGGAACGGTCCGCGCAGGAGAGGCGGTCGCACGTCTCGCGGACGGGACGCCGATCTACGCGTCGGTGCCGGGTCGGTTCGACGGGATCTTTGAGAATCGCGGCAAGCCGTATGCCCGCGTCGCCGTGGACGCGAATGCGGACGAGCTTCCCGTGCAGGTGCGCGAGCCGGAAAAGAAACGGCTTTCGGACCTGTCCCGCGAGGAACTGCTCGACGCGGTGCGGACGCTCGGCATTTTCGACGTCTGGTCGGGGGATTGGCTCTGGCGGCGGGCGCAGAATGCGTGGAAAAGCGAGGTGTACCGGGTCGTCATCGACCTGACCGACGCGAACGGCTGGTCGCTGACCGGCTGCCGTGCGGCGCTGCGGGCCGCCGGGGACGTGCTCAACGGCGCGAAGGTGCTGCTGCAGCTGCTCGGCGCGACGAAGGTCCTGCTGATCGTCGATCGCACCCAACGGCGGCAGGCGAAAGTGTTCCGTGCGCTGATCAACGACCCGTCGCTGGTCGTGCTGGGCGAGGTGGAGCCGAAATACCCGCTGCGGGAGGAAACGCTGTACGAAGCGATCTACGCGAGGCGGCTTCCGCGTGGACGGAGCGCGCAGGACGAGGGGGTCTTTTTCGTCCGTGCGCAGACGGCGGAAGCGCTTTATCGGGCGATGCTGTCCGGGCGTCCGCAGACCACCCGCTGGCTGACCGCCGCCGGGGACGGTTTCAAGGCGGACGTCGTGGTGCAGACCCCGCTCGGCACGCCGTGGAAGCGGCTGCTGGAGCTTTGCCGGTTCAAGGGCGGCGAATATGTGACGAAGCTGGACTCCCCGCTGTACGGAGCGCCGGCGGAAGGCGTGCTCGGCGGTCGCACGGAAAGCGTGCTTTCCTCGCTGCCGGAGACGCGGACGGCGGGGCACTGTATCGCCTGCGGGCGGTGCGCGGACGTCTGCCCGATGCGCCTGCAGCCCTATCGGATCCTGCGGACGCGAAGCTACCGGGCGGTCAGGACGCTTGCCGCCGCCTGTATCGAATGCGGCTGCTGCTCGTATATCTGCCCGGCGGCATTGCCGCTGCGGGAAAGCATCGCGAAGCACCGCGACCCGTCCGAAAATCCCTGAAAACGGAGGTTGGATATGTTTGTTCGTTCCCCACGTGATAAGACGGCGCTGGCGCTGGATCTGGGCATCGCGCTTCTGCCTGCGTCCGCATGGGCGATCTACCTGTACGGTGGACGCGCCGCAGTCTTGATGATCTTCTGCGGCTTATGCTGCACGATTCTGGATTTTCCGGTGCAGAAGTTCATTTGCCGTGCGCCGATGAAGGACGCGCTTTCTCCGTTTCCGTTCCTGACCGGTGTGCTGACCGCGTTCTGGTTCCCCGTGAGCGTGCCGCTGTGGTTCGGTGCGGTCGCGGCGCTGCCGATCGTGGTCTGCCGTGCGTTCTTCCGCTATTTCGGGCATCGGCTGTTCAATTCGTCTATCTTCGCAGCCGTGGTGCTGTCCGCCGCGTTCCCGGAATACATGAACCGTTTCACCCGCCCGTTCGCGTATTTTCCCGCGTTTACGATCTCGCTCGACCCGAATCTGGTGCAGTATTGCCGCGTGCGCACGCCGCTGGAGATCCTGCAGGGCGGGACGCTCTACGAGGACGGGATGCTGCCGCAGTTGTACGGGTACGCGTCGGGCGCGATGGGCGCGGTCGCGATCGCGGCGCTTCTGCTCGGCGGGGTCTGGCTGTTGGTGCGGCGGCAGTTGTCGCTGGGCACGACCGGCGCATATGTGCTGGCTCTGCTTGTTCTGGCGATGGCGTTCGCGCCGGAGGACGCGGAAATGCTCAATTACGGCTGGCTGTACCTGCTGTCCGGCGGGATCTCGCTGGTCGCGGTCTTTTCGCTGAACGACCCGGCGGCGATGCCGCGCACGGCGGTCGGGAAGATGCTGTCCGGCGGGATCGCCGGGATTTTGACCTTTGTTTTCCGGCAGTATCTCGGCGGGGAAGGTGCTTTGCCTGCGGTGCTGGTGACCAACCTGCTGACCCCGCTTCTGGAGCATTTCACCCTACCGCAGGATTACTATGCGGCCGGCAAACGCCGCAAGGAATCGCCGAAACAGACCGCGTCCGCAGGGAGGCAGTCCTGATGGCGGAAAGCCGGAAGAACCGCCTGTATTCCGTGGAGATCACCGGGATCAACCCGGACGGGAACGGCGTGGGGCGTCTGGAGGACGGAATGGTGGTCTTTGTGCCGCTGACCGCGCCGGGGGACGATGCGGTCGTGCGGATCATCAAGGAAACGAAAAGTTACGCGATCGGCAGGCTCGAACGGCTGTCCGCGCCTTCGCCGGACCGTCGGGACCCGCTTTGCCCGGTCTATCGGCGGTGCGGCGGGTGCGTGTTCCGCCATTTGCGCCCGGAAGCGGAGCGGAACGTCCTGCGGGAGCTGGTTGAGAACGCGTTTCGGCGGATCGGGCATCTCGACGTTTCGGTCGAACCGACGGTTTCCGTCAACGAGGAGCGCTACCGCAACAAAGTCGTCTATCCGCTTTGCGAGCCGGAGCCGGGTCGTCCGACGTTCGGGTACTATACCCGCCATTCGCACGCGGTGGTCGAGCACGCGGACTGCCCGCTGCAGGACCCGATTTTCGACCGCATCGCAATGTTTCACGTGAAACAACTTGCCGCTCGCCACGTCCCCGTCTGGAACGATAAGCGCGGGACCGGGGTCGCACGGCATTTGATGATGCGCCGGAACCGGGACGGGGAAGTGCTGGTCTGTATGGTCGCCGCGAAGCCGTTTCCGCAGGCGCAGACGCTCGCGGAGGAGCTTTTGCGGGCATTCCCGGAGGTCGTCGGGGTGTCCCTGAACCTGAACCCGATCCCCGGGAACGCGATCCTGGGGAGCGAAACGCGAACGCTTGCCGGGGAACCCGTCCTGCGGGACTGTTTGTGCGGGAAAACCTTCTTGCTGTCGCCGACGGCGTTCTACCAAGTCAACGCCGACTGCGCCGAAGCGCTCTATCGAAAGGCGGCGGAACTGGCGGACCTCCCGGAAAACGGGGTCCTGCTGGATCTGTACTGCGGCGCCGGGACCGTCGGGTTGACCATGGTGCGTGACGGGCAGAAGCTGCTCGGGGTTGAATTGGTCCCGGAAGCGGTGGAGAATGCCCGCGAAAACGCCCTGCGAAACGGCAGAACGCCGGAAAATACGCGATTCGTCTGCGGGGACGCGTCGCTCGGCGTGCGAACCTGCGAAGAATGGTTCGGAAAGCCCGACGTCATCGTCGTGGACCCGCCCCGCAAAGGGCTGTCGCGGGAGGTCCTCGCGACGCTGCTGTCCGCCGCGCCGGAGCGGATCGTGTACATTTCCTGCAATCCCGCGACGCTCGCGGCGAACTGCGAGACCCTTTGCAGCGCGGAAGGGGACGTCCGCTACCGCGTGACGTCCGCGACGCCGTTCCATATGTTCCCCTCGACCGGGCACGTGGAGACGGTATGCCTTTTATCAAAACATGACGCGTAATGTTTCACGTGAAACACTTTGTCCCGGCGGGCAAAAACGACGGGATTTGATCAATGTGCCGCAATTCGCGAAGGATTCGGTCATATTACGGGGAGAAAACGATGGGAATGAAGAAACGCATCGGAATTTTGGCGTCCGCCGTGCTGCTGTTCGTGACGGCGTGCGCGAATGTCGCTTTACCGCCGGACGCGCTGAAGGAATCGACGTCCCAGCGGCTGGAGGAGATCGCGAGCGCCCTGCCGCAGACGGACGACTTCCGCGGGACGTCGCTGACCATCCTGACGGCGGATGAAGCGGTCGTCAACGGCGACGAGGGCGCCGCTGGGTCCGTTCGGGAGGCATTGCGGAACCGCAACGAGCTGATCCGCACGTCCTACGGCATGGAAGTCACGGTCAAAACCGTCCCGGAGGCAGACGTTCTGCAAACGCTGCAAGACGCCCGGCAGGCGGGACTGTCCGCGGGGGACCTGCTCTGCTATTCCGCCGAAACGACGGCGAGCCTGTGGGCGGACGGACTGCTGCAGGACCTGACCAAACTGCCGTATTTCTCGCTCGGCGAGTCCTGCTTCGGGGCGGATGCGGCGGAGAAACTGCGGACGGGGGACGCGGTGTACCTGCTGCCCGACCCGTCGGCGCAGAGCTATGACGGCACCTATGTGCTGTTCTACGACCGGGAGCTGGCGCGCTCGACCGGGCTCCCCCTGCCGGAAGCGCGGGTGACGGACGGCGACTGGACGCTTGAAACGTTCCAACAGTACGCGGAGGCGGTCGCGTCGTCGGTGATGCACAAGCAGAGCTACGACCTGCAAACCGACGTGTTCGGCTATTCCGCAAAGGACAACACGGGACTGCTGCCGTACCTGCTCTGGTGCGGGACGGACGACGCGCTGTTTGCGCGGAAGGACGGCGGGAAGACCGACTTCGCATACGACACCGCCGAAACGCTGAAAGAACGCGTCGATCCGCTGCGTGCGGTGTACGGGAGCGCCTGCCGCAGTCCGCTCGACGGCGACGAAGCGGCGAAGGCGTTTTCCGAGGGGCGGCTGGGCTTCCTGTTCGCGAAATTGGAGGAGATCAAGAATTTCTACGCCAACGCCACGCGGGAATACGGCATTCTTCCGCTCCCCAAGCGAGAGAAGGCGCAGGAATCCTATCGATGCCCGATCGCCGTGACCGGACGGGTCTTTTCGGTTCCTTCCGCGGCGTCGGACCGGTCGCGGTGCGGCTTGGGACTGCTCGCGGTCTGTGCCGCCGGCGGCGGACTGCTGCAGGAGGCGGAAGTGCGGACCTATGTCACCCTGTATTCGATGGACAACGACCAGACCTGTATGCTGGAGACCCTGCTCGGCTGCGCCGACTTCGATTTCGGCTGGGTGTACGGGACGCAGGAGCGCACGGTGCGCGGACTGTCCACCGTCCTGATGACCGACGTGCTGGCGAACAACGTATCCTACACAAACGCACTTCGCCCGTATCTCGACGGATTCCGACAGTATGCGCAGGAAAATTTCTCCTGATTTCCCCGTCGAAACCCTTGACGAACGCGGGAGGTTGTGCTAAAATGGAAAGGCAAAGAGAGAATACCGAAAAAAGGAGAAATGAAAACATGAATGCAAAGAAAACCGTAGAAGACCTTCAGGTCGCCGGCAAGCGGGTTCTGGTCCGCTGCGACTTCAACGTTCCGACCAAGAACGGCGTGATCACCGACGACACGCGGATCGTCGCCGCTCTGCCGACCATCGAATACCTGATCCGGCAGAACGCGAAGGTCATTCTCTGCTCCCATATGGGCAAGCCGAAGGGGCAGCCGCTGCCGGAGTACTCCCTCGCACCGGTCGCGAAGCGTCTAGAGGAGAAGCTCGGCAAGCCCGTCGTGTTCGCTGCGGACGACAACGTCGTGGGCGAGCAGGCGAAGGCGGCGGTCGCCGCGATGCAGGACGGCGACGTCGTCCTGCTGCAAAACACCCGCTACCGTGCGGAGGAGACCAAAAACGTCGAGACGTTCTCGAAGGAGCTTGCTTCCCTCGCGGATCTGTTCGTCAACGACGCGTTCGGCGCGGCGCACCGTGCGCACTGCTCGACGGTCGGCGTGGCGTCCTTCGTGAAGGAATCCGCCAACGGGTACCTGATGGCGAAGGAAGTCAAATTCCTCGGCGACGCGGTCAACAACCCGGTCCGCCCGTTCGTCTGCATCCTCGGCGGGGCGAAGGTCGCGGACAAGCTCAACGTCATTTCCAACCTGCTGACCAAGGCGGACACGCTTATCATCGGCGGCGGCATGGCGTATACCTTCCTCAAGGCGCAGGGGCATTCCATCGGCACGTCGCTGGTTGACGACGAAAAGCTGGACTACTGCCGCGAAATGCTGGAAAAAGCCAAGGCGAACGGGGTCAAACTGCTGCTCCCGGTCGATACGGTCTGCGCTTCCGCGTTCCCGAACCCGATCGACGCGCAAATCGAAACGGTCACGGTCGCGTCCGACGCGATCCCGGCGGACATGATGGGGCTGGACATCGGTCCGAAGACTCGCGAACTGTTCGCGCAGGAGATCGCAAACGCAAAGACCGTGGTCTGGAACGGCCCGATGGGCGTGTTTGAAAACCCGATCCTCGCGGAAGGCACGATCGCGATCGCGAAGGCGATGGCGGAAGCGGACGCGACGACCATCATCGGCGGCGGCGATTCGGCGGCGGCGGTCAACTCGCTCGGCTTCGGCGCCAAGATGACCCACATCTCCACCGGCGGCGGGGCTTCGCTGGAGTACCTCGAGGGGATCGAACTGCCCGGCATCGCCGCTATGACGGATAAATAATTAAGGAAAGAAGGACTTTCTCATGAATAAAGCGACACGCAAGGCGGTCATCGCCGGCAACTGGAAAATGAACAAGACGCCCGCCGAGGCGACCGAACTGATCTCCGCGATCCTTCAGGCGAACGAAGGCGCGGACAACAGCGGCTGCACCGTCGTCGCGTGCGTCCCGTATGTGGACATTGACGCGGCGGTGAAGGCGGCGAAGGGCACGTTCCTGAAGATCGGTGCGGAGAACTGCCACTGGGAAAAGAGCGGCGCGTACACCGGCGAGATCTCGGCGGATATGCTGGTCGCGTGCGGCGTGGAATACGTCATCATCGGGCACTCCGAGCGCCGTCAGTACTTCGGCGAGACTGATCTGACCGTCAACCGTCGCGTCAAGGCGGCGCTGGAAGCCGGACTGAAGGTGATCCTGTGCGTCGGCGAGCTGCTGGAGCAGCGCGAGCAGGGCATCACGTCGGAGATCATCTCCATGCAGGTCAAGATCGACCTGGCGGGCGTGACCGCCGAAGAAATGGCAAACGTCATCATCGCGTACGAGCCGGTCTGGGCGATCGGCACCGGCAAAACCGCGACGGCGGAACAGGCGGACGAGGTCTGCGGCGGGATCCGTGCGACCCTCGCGCAGCTGTACGGTCCCGCGCTCGCGGAAGCGACGACGATCCAGTACGGCGGTTCCATGAACGCGAAGAACTGCGCGGAACTGTTGGGCAAGGTCAACGTGGACGGCGGTCTGATCGGCGGCGCCGCGCTCAAGGCGCCGGACTTCACGACCATCATTTCGGCTGCCCGCTGACGGGATGCGTTCGGAACGACCGAAAAGGGGGAGGTTCGCCTCTCCCTTTTTCCGTCGGACGGTCGGAGGAACCGGCAAAATGCGAACTTTCGCCGCAAAACAGCCAAAAAAGTGCGGAATAACGCAAAAATTCAAATTTTTTTCGCACGACCCCTTGACAAACGGCGTATGCTGTGGTAAGATACAGTAAAACAAATGCACAATTGCTCAATTGACGAGGTTTTGAAGGAGGCACACGATGGAGGAAGCGGGCTATCTGCGAATCGACGGCGAACAGGCGAAAACGGCGAGGGAGGCGCTGCCGGACGGACCGACCATGATCGCGTTGGCGGAGCTTTACAAGCTGTTCGGCGACGGGACCCGGCTGGGGATCCTGGCGCTGCTCTGCCGCGAGGAGCTTTGCGTCTACGACATCGCACGGATCCTCTCCATGACGGACTCCGCGGTTTCCCACCAACTGCGGATCCTGCGGCAGGGGCGGTTGATCCGTTCCCGCCGGGAGGGAAAGACCGTCGTCTACTCCCTCGCCGACGAGCACGTGCGGCATTTGATCCGTACCGGGCTGGAACACGTTTCGGAAGAGATCCGTTAAACAGGAAAGGAAGGCAACGAACATGAAAAAAACGTTTGAACTCGAAGACCTCGACTGCGCGAACTGCGCGGCGAAGATGGAGGCGGCGATCCGCAAGATCGACGGCGTGAAGGACGCGACGGTCAGCTATATCGCACAAAAGCTGACGCTGGAGGCGGACGACGGCAGGTTTGAGGAGATCCTCAAGGAGGTCGTCAAAGTCTGCAAGGCGGTCGAGCCGGACTGCACGATCTTGCTGAAGTAACCGTCCGCGGAAAGGGGTATCCCCATGAAAACAATGAGCAAAAAACAGCGGAAGATGCTGGTTCGCATCCTCGTCGCGGGGGGGATATTCCTGCCGCTGCTGGCGCTGGAGATCACCGGCGTCAGCGAGGCGTGGCCGTGGTATATCGCGCTTCCGGTCCATGTGGTCCCGTACCTGATCGTCGGGTATGACGTGCTTCGGAAAGCGGTGCGGAATATCTGTCACGGGCAGGTATTCGACGAGAACTTCCTGATGTGCCTCGCGACGGTGGGCGCGATCGCCGTACAGGAGTACCCGGAAGCGGTCGAAGTCATGCTGCTCTTCCAGATCGGCGAGCTTTTGCAGGGCGTCGCCGTCGGCAAGAGCCGTCGTTCGGTCAGCGACCTGATGGACATTCGCCCGGACTACGCGAACGTGGAGCGGAACGGCGAATTGCAGAAAGCGGACCCGGGTGACGTGCAGGTCGGGGAGATCATTCTTGTCAAGCCGGGCGAGAAGATCCCGCTCGACGGCGTCGTGGTCGAAGGGACCAGCAACCTCGACACGGCCACGCTGACCGGGGAATCCCTGCCGCGTCCGGTCTCGGCGGGGGACGAATTGATCTCCGGCTGCGTCAACATGAACGGTGCGCTCCGGGCACGCGTGACCAAGCCGTACGGCGAATCGACGGTCGCACGGATCCTGGACCTGGTGGAGAACGCTTCCTCCGCGAAGGCGAAGAGCGAGGGGTTCATCACCCGGTTTGCGCGGTACTATACCCCGGCGGTGGTGGTGCTTGCGGTCCTGCTGGCGGTGGTCCCGCCGCTGTTTCTGGGGGATTGGTCGACGTGGGTGCGGCTCGCGCTGACCTGCCTTGTGGTCTCCTGCCCGTGCGCGCTCGTGATCTCGGTGCCGCTGACCTTTTTCGCCGGCATCGGCGGGGCGGCACGCAAGGGGATCCTCGTCAAGGGCGCGAACTGGCTGGAAGAGCTTGCCAAGGTGCAGACGGTCGTGTTCGACAAGACCGGCACGCTGACGAGCGGTCGGTTCACGGTCACGGTCGTCCACCCGGACCATATGTCCGAACAGGAACTGCTCTCCCTCGCCGCGACGGCGGAATGCTACTCCGATCACCCGATCTCCCTCTCGCTCAAGCAGGCGTATAAGAAGGAGATCGACCGCACGCGGGTGTCCTCCGTCGAGGAACTCGCCGGGCGGGGCGTCTGCGCGGTCATCGACGGGAAACGGGTGCTGGTCGGCAACGAACGGCTCATGGAGGAGCAGTCCGTCACGCGGACGCCCTGCTGTCACGGACAGCATCGCGGTACGCTGGTGCACGTCGCGGTGGAGGGCGTATATGCCGGACACGTCGAGATCTGCGACGAACTCAAGCCGGACGCGGTGGACACGATCCGCCTGCTGCGTCCGCGCAGGACCGTCCTGCTGACCGGCGACCACGCGACGGTCGGGGAGGAAGTCGCCGCCCGGCTCGGCGTCGACGAGGTGCATTGCGATCTGCTGCCGGCGGATAAGGTCGCCCGCGTGGAGGAACTGCTGCGGCAGAAGAGCGCGTCCTCTTCGCTTGCGTTCGTCGGCGACGGCATCAACGACGCGCCCGTGCTGTCCCGTGCGGACGTCGGGATCGCGATGGGGGCGCTCGGTTCGGACGCCGCGATCGAAGCGGCGGACGTCGTGCTGATGGACGACAGACCGTCGAAGGTCGCGACCGCGATCCGCGCTTCCCGCCGGACCCTGCGCATCGTGCGGGAGAACGTGGTGTTCTCGCTCGCCATCAAGATCGGCGTTCTCGCCGCGGAGGTCGTCATGACCATCGTCGGGCTCGAAAGCAATATGACGCTCGCGGCGTTCGCCGACGTGGGCGTGCTGGTGCTGGCCGTCCTGAACGCGACGCGTGCGCTGCGGGTCAAACCGGCGGAAAACCTCCGCGAAAGGAAGGAAAAAACGGCGTGAAAACCGTCAAACTGCGGATCCTTTCCCTGTTTTCCCTGCTGCTCGCGCTGCTGTTCGGTCTGCGGAGCCTGCCAGCGCTGCACGCCGCGGACCGAACGCCTGCAAAGCGGGCGGACGCGGTGCTGGAAGCGCTGGGGGCGGAACTGCCGCCGGACGTGGATCGGGCGTTCCTGCAATACGTCGGAAAAACCTACGGCGCGGACGTGCTGGACGAACTGGCGGAAAAAACGACCTATACGGACGGCGTGTGGGACGAACTGACCGGCAATTCCCTGCACGTCCTGCGCTCGCTGTACCGCGAGGAACCGACGAACGCGGACAACGTCCGCCTGCTCAGCACCGGGGAGCGCGGGACGCGGAAAACCACCGTCATGACCTTCGGCGGGGACATCTGTTTTGCGGATAACTACGTCGTCATGCAGCACTTGAAAACCACGGAAAACGGGCTGTTCGACTGCATCGACCCGCGTTGGGCGGACGAGATGCGTGCGGCGGACATCGCCGTGCTCAACAACGAATTCTCTATCTCCGACCGGGGCGCGCCGCTCTCCGGCAAGATGTATACCTTCCGGGCGGACCCGTCGCACACGTCGCTTTACGGCGAACTCGGGGTGGATTTCGTCACCCTCGCGAACAACCACGCCTTTGACTTCGGGAGGGACGCGTTCCTCGACACCATGGATTCCCTGCGGGAGAACGGCGTGGATTACGCGGGCGGCGGACGGAACGCCGAAGAGGCGCAAAGACCGTTCTATTACCTCGTCAACGGGCGAAAGATCGCGTTCGTTTCCGCGACGCGTGCGGAAAAGAACATCATGACCCCGGAAGCGGGGACGGATTCTCCCGGCGTGTTCCGCTGTTACGACCCGGAACGGCTCAAGCAGGTCCTCGCGGAGGCGAAGTCGTGCAGCGATTACGTCGTGCTGTTCGTCCATTGGGGGACCGAACATACCGACGTGCTCGAGCCGGTCCAGAAGACCACCGCCCACGAATACATCGACGCAGGCGCTGACCTGATCGTCGGCGCCCACGCGCACCAGCTGCAGGGCATCGAGTTCTACAAGGGGAAGGCGATTTTCTACAATCTCGGCAATTTCTGGTTCGACGATCACGAGGACGTCGAAACCGGATTGGTCCGCTTGGAGCTTTCGCCGGACGGCGGGGAGACTTTCCGGTTCCTGCCGGGCGTGCAGACCGACTGCAAAACCTCCTACGAGTGCGGCACCGTGCGGGGACGCGAGGTGCTCGACCATCTCGCCGGCTATCTGCCGGGCATCCGCATCGACGACGACGGACGGGTCACGCCCGCGGACCCGTAAAAACGCAAAAAGGCGATCGATTAGCCGGTTCGGCGGTCGGTCGCCCCTTTTTTTACAATTTTTTTACGGCGAGAGGGGGAAAACCGGTTGCAATTCCCGAACGGATATGCTATAATACAACGTCTTTGAAACCTTTGGATTTTCTTGGAATTTTTGCGGAATGCGGAGGGAGGCGCGTCGCGGGTGCGCGGGTGGAAAAAACACGAAACCGGGATCATTCTGCTGCTTGCGGTGGGTCTGCTTGCCGTCGTCGCCGTCGGTCTGGCGGTCGATCGGTACCGCACCGTGACGGACGTCGTTCCGGGGAATGCGGAGGAAGTGGACCTGCTTATCACGGAGGTCTGTGCGAAGAACACGTCCATTGTGGAGGACGGCGGCGGGAAGCACGCCGATTATATCGAAATTTACAATCGCGGGGACGACTGCGACCTCGAGGGCTTTACCCTCTCCGACGGCAAGCAGAATTCCGAGCCGTTCGGTCCGACGCCGTTCGCGAGCGGGGAATACAAGGTCTTTTTCGTCGGGCGGGAGAGCATGGGATTCTCCCTTTCCGCGTCGGGCGGGGAGACGATCACGCTTCGCAACCGCGACGGGACCGTTGCGGCGCAGGTGACGACGGTCTCCATGCTGGAGGACCAGGTCATGCTCTGGAACGGGGCGGGCTACGAGCTTTCCGACGCTCCTTCCCCCGGTTTCCCGAACACGAAAGAGGGCAGCCTCGCGTTTCTGCAGGGCGAGCCGGACGAAAACCCGTCCGTGACCGTCAGCGAGCTGCTGGTCAGCAATCGAAGCTCGCTGCCGGATGAAAACGGCGTCTTTTGCGACGTCGTGGAGCTTTGCAACCTGACGGACGCGCCGGTTTCGCTGGGCGGGTACTACCTGTCCGACCGAAAGGAGAACCGCTTCCGCTACGCCCTGCCGTCGGTGACGCTGCCGGTCGGCGGATACCTCGTCGTGTTCTGCGACAGCGGTTCGGCGGTCCCGTCGGACGGGCAGCCGCACACGGGTTTCGGGCTTTCCGTCGGAGAAACGCTGTATTTGACCTCGCCGAGCGGAAAATATGTGTCGGTCGAGGTGCCGAGCCTGCCGGACGACCGTTCGCTCTCGCTGACGGACGGCGGCTACGCCGAAAGCCCGGTCACGCTGGGCTTCCCCAACGACGAAACCGGGGAAGCGGCGTTCCTGAACGGCCGCATCGATGCGGATTCCCCGCTGGTCATCAGCGAACTGCTGCTCGCGGGGGACGGCACGCCGGTCGGCGGTGCGCTTTGCGACGCGGTCGAGATCTATAACCGTTCCGCCGAGTCGGTGGACGCGTCCGCCTGGCATTTGACCGACGGCGAGGACCTGCTCCGTTACACGCTGCCCGCACGCACGCTTGCGCCCGGGGAATACCTCGTGCTGTACTGCGACCGGCAGAGCGGAGAGGGGCATACGGGCTTCGGGCTGTCCGTCGGGGAGACGGTGCGGCTGGTCTGCCCGGATTTTCGGTACAGCGAACCTGTGACCTGCGTTTCCGCCGGGGACGGCAAGTCCCTGCGGCGGGAGGAGGACGGCGGCGAAGTCGCCTACCGTTCCGGCGAGGTCACGATGGGCTTTGCGAATACGGAGGACGGCGCGAAGCAGTTCGCCGCGTCCGTTTCGCCGGCGGAGCTGCGCATTTCGGAGGCGCTCGCCAGCAACACCAAAACCCTGAAAGGTCCGTACGGGACCTGCTGCGACTGGGTGGAGCTGTGCAACGTTTCCGATCAGCCCATCGACCTTTCGGGGTGGTACCTGTCCGACGACCCGGACGAACTGCGGCAGGGGGCGCTCCCCGCCCAGACGGTCGAACCGGGCGAATATTTCGTGGTATTCCTGAGCAAAACGACCGAAAACCTGCTTTCCGGCTACCCGGTCCTGCCGTTTGCGCTCTCCTCGGAGGGCGATCGGCTCTACCTGTCGCACGAGAGCGGCGGGACGCTGACCGTGGCGGACAGCGTCGTGCTTCCCGGTCTGCCCGCGGACGTTTCCTACGGTCGCCCGCAGGGGGAGGACGGGTTTTCCGCCCTCGCCGAACCCTCTCCCGGGAGCGCGAACGGCGGGTCTGCCGCGCTGTCTGCCGCGCCGACCGCCGTGACCGCGCAGGGCGTCTATAACGGCGTCGACGGGCTGGACGTGGTGCTGACCGGGTCCGGTCCCATTCATTACACGCTCGACTGCTCCGAACCGACGGTTTCTTCGCCGGTGTTCGACGGGAGCATTCGCCTGACGAAAACCACGGTCGTCCGTGCGATCTGCTGCGAACCGGGCAAGATGCCCAGCCGCACCGTCGATCTGACCTACCTGCTCAACGAGGGGCATACCCTCCCGGTCGCGACGCTGGTGACGACGCCGGAGAACCTGTGGGATTACTACACGGGCATCTATGTGGAGGGACCGGGCGCGGAAGCGGAATTTCCGCACGTCGGGGCGAATTACTGGCAGACGTGGGAGAAGGAAGCGACGGTTTCGCTGTTCGAGACGGACGGAAGCGGATTCACCTCCCCCTGCGGGATCCGCATCTTCGGGGCGTACTCCCGTGCGTTGGCGATGAAGTCGTTTTCCTGCTTTTTTCGGGCGTCCTACGGGAATTCCGCCCTGCGGTACCCGCTGTTCGGGGAGGACGGGTTGGACACATACGAAGCGTTTCTGTTCCGCAACACCGGGCAGGACTATGCCAAGGCGCGTATGCGCGACCCCCTGCTTGCCGACCTCATTTCGCGGGAAACCGACGTCGCGGTCCAGAAGAACCGCCCGGTCGTGCTCTATCTGAACGGCGAATTCTGGGGGGTTTACTACATTCGGGAAAAGATCAACGAAAATTACGTCGCCGGGAACTACAACGTCGATCAGGAGCAGGTCGATCTGACCCGTGCCAACGGCACGACCAGCAAGGCGTATCAGGAATTGATCGCCTATGTGCGCGGACACAATCTTTCCGATCAGGAAGCGTACGATTACGTCGCTTCGCAGGTGGACATCGACGAGTATATCGATTACATCATCGCGGAGATCTACATCGCCAACACCGACAACGGCAACATCAAGTTCTTCCGTGTGACCGGGGGCAAGTGGACGTGGATCTTCTACGACGTCGACCAGTCCTTCCGCTCGGCGGACTTCAACACGGTCGCCGAACACCTCAACCCGAACGGCACCGGCTCGATGGACCGGTTTTCGACCACCCTGATCAACGGGCTTCTGCGCAATTCCGGCTTTCGCGAGCAGTTTTTGCGCCGATTCGCGTGGCAGATGACGAACGTGTGGGCGGCGGACAAGGTGGTCGCCGCCGTCGACGCGTACGAGCAGGCGATCCTGCCGGAGATGCGGCGGGACTGCGAGCGCTGGGATCTGAGCTTTTCGGATTGGCAGGCGCAGGTCGAGGGCGTGCGCAGCTTCGCACGGCGGCGCGGACAGTACGTTCTTTCCCATTTGAAGGCGTATTTTTCGCTTTCGGAGGACGATCTGCGGACATACGGGTTCCCCGTTTGAACCGGAAAGGAGCATTCGCGTGGCAACCAGACACGAGGAGAAGTTCCTCATTGACTACCGGCAGTACGTCCTGCTCCGCAGCCGTGCGGAAGCGGCGATGCGACCGGACGAACACGCCCCGGACGGGAGCTACCTGATCACGTCCCTCTACTACGACGACCGGCGGGACAGTGCGCTGGACGAAAAGCTGGACGGCGTGCGGGTGCATACGAAGTACCGCGTGCGGACCTACGGCGCGGACGGGGATTTCATCCGGCTGGAACGCAAGGTCAAGCGTGGGATCATGACCGAAAAGCACAGCACGTCCCTGCGAAGGGAGCAGATCTCCCTGTTGAGCGACCCGGCGACGGCGCTCGAAACCTTCTCCGGGCGGGGATTGGTCATGGCGGCGGATATGCGGTCGCGTGGGCTGCTGCCGTCCGTGACCGTCCGCTACCGGCGGGACGCGTTCGTCTATCCCGGGACCGACACCCGCCTGACGTTCGACACGCATATCGAGGTGCTTCCGCCGACGGAAGACCATCTGTTCGATTCGTCCGGCGCGGGCATTCCCGCCCTGCCGCCGCAAACCGTGGTGATGGAGGTCAAGTACGGGGAGTACCTGCCCGCGTTCGTGCGGAAGCTCAGCGCCGTCTGCGGCGGGATGCAGCTTTCCGTTTCCAAATATGCGCTTTGCCGGACCGTCTGGCACTGAATCTGAAGAGAAAGGAATACAATCGTCATGAGTTTTGCGGATACGATCAAAAAAAGCGTTCTGGAGGGGTTCCAAACGGACATCAGCGCGGCCCGCGTGGTGCTGTCGCTGCTGTTTTCCCTGGTCGCGGCGCTCTTTATCCTGCTTGTCTACCGTCTGACGATGCGGGGCATCGCCGCCAGCCGCGGTTACGAGATCACCCTGCTTCTGGTGACGTCGATCAGCGCCATGATCGTGCTGACGATCACGTCCAACCTCGCGCTGTCGCTCGGCATGGTCGGCGCGCTCTCCATCGTGCGCTTCCGCACGGCGCTGAAGGAATCGTCGGACACGGCGTTCATGTTCTGGTGCGTCGCCGCGGGGATCACGTCCGGGGCGGGCTTCTACCTGATCACGCTTATCGGCTGCCTGTTCATCGGACTGGTCGCGCTCATTGCGTCGCGGCTGACCCGCAACGGGGCGCGCCCGTATCTGCTCGTGATCCGCACGGAAGCGGAAAACACGGCGGCAAGCGTCGAAAAACTGCTCGCGGAGAACCACGTCCGCCGTCGCCTTTCCTCCCTTGTGCAGAACGACCGCTACGCGGAAATCATCTACGAGATCAGCGTTTCCGCCGCCCAGCAGCGTCTGGTCGCCGCCGTCCGTACCCTGCCGGGCGTGACGACGGTCTCCCTCGTGGATTGCCGGAATTCCTGACGGAAAATTTTCCGTTCGGTGATTGACAGGGTGGGTCCGGCGTGGTATACTAAAAGAAAGGAAATCCAAAACGAATCCTGCCGAATGCAGGGAAGGAAGGAAAAACCATGCAGTTTCTCTACGAAACCGCCGCCCAGCTCACATGGCAGCAGTTGGTGATGTTCGTCATCGGCGGCGTGCTGATTTTCCTTGCGATCAAGAAGGATATGGAGCCGACGCTGCTCCTGCCGCTCGGGTTCGGGACGCTGCTCGTCAACATCCCGAACGTGGACGCGATCCTGCCGAACGGCGCGCTGACGACGCTCTACAACGCCGGGATCGCCAACGAGCTGTTCCCGCTGCTGCTGTTCATCGGGATCGGCGCGATGATCGACTTCGGACCGCTGCTGTCGAACCCGAAGCTGATGCTGTTCGGCGCCGCCGCGCAGTTCGGTATCTTCTTCACGCTCTGCACCGCCTCCATGTTTTTTGACCTCAAGGACGCCGCCTCCATCGCCGTCATCGGCGCCGCGGACGGACCGACGTCCATCTTCGTCGCCAATACGCTCGGCAGCCAGTACACCGGCGCGATCATGGTCGCCGCCTACTCGTATATGGCGCTCGTGCCGATCATTCAGCCGCCGTTCATCCGCCTGCTGACGACCCGCAAGGAGCGCATGATCCGTATGCCGTACCAGCCGAAGGAGGTTTCCAAGCGGACGCGGATCCTGTTCCCGATCGGGATCTTCCTGCTGACGGCGCTGGTCGCTCCGTCCGCCGCGTCGCTGGTGTTCTTCCTGATGTTCGGCAACCTGATCCGTGAATGCGGGGTGCTCAATTCCCTGTCGGAAACGGCGCAGAAGGTGCTCGCGAACCTCGTGACCATCGTGCTGGGCATCTCCATCGCGACGCAGATGCAGGCGGAGAGCTTCCTGCGCCCGGAAACGCTGCTGATCCTCGGGCTGGGGCTGTTCGCGTTCATCTTCGACACGGTCGGCGGCGTGCTGTTCGCAAAGTTCCTCAATCTGTTTTTGAAGAAGAAGATCAACCCGATGATCGGTGCGGCGGGCATCTCGGCGTTCCCGATGTCCGGGCGGATCGTCCACAAGATGGGGCTGAAGGAGGACCCGCAGAACTTTCTGCTGATGCACTCCATCGGCGTCAACGTCTCCGGGCAGATCGCGTCCGTCGTCGCGGGCGGGCTGATCCTCAGCCTGATCCCGCATTAAGGGGGTGCCGTTCATGGAATTTCATCCGCAGTCCTTTTTGGATAATCTGCCCTATTTGGGGAAAGGGATGCTCGGGATCTTTCTGGTGATGGTCATTCTGATCCTCGCCGTCTGCCTGCTCAACGCGGTCGGCGGTCACAAAGGGAAAAAACCGTAAAAATGCGGCACATCGACGGTATGGAGAATCACGCGGTCTCCATGCCGTTCTTTTTTTGCGGCTTCCGCCGGAGCGGATCGATAAATATGTCGAAACGTGCCGGAACGCGGCGAGGGAGCGTCCGCCGCCGGAAAACGGGGCGAGCCGACCGCACAAAGGGGAATTTTGCGGAGAAATCGCATATAAAATTCGTTCAGAAAAACAATTTAACGTCAGATTGCACAATCTGCAGAGGGAAATTTCGCCATATTTTGTTCGTCAAAGCATTGACATTTATTTTACATTTTTGTATAATGATTTTTAACATGGGGAGAAGTATTCTAACTGCCGCCCGGGAGCGGGCGAAGGATGCTGTTTTTCGGTGTAGGAAGGGTCCGGGTCGCCGTTTTTTCGGATCGAGGAGACGATGCGAAAGCGGCGGAACGGGGATTTTCCGACGGAGGCTCCGCTGCCTTTCGGAGCGTCCGAAAAAAGTGTCGGAAAGGAAGGAATTTATGAGCAAGTTCAGCACAACCAAGAGATGGATCGCATTGCTGATGGCTATCGCTATGCTGACGGGCATTCCGATCGCTACCGGCGCATTTTCCGCGAAAGCGGATTCCCTGCGGTTCACGGAAACCGACGTCATGCCGGAGATCCACAAGGGTCTGGGCAATCTGCTGCCCGACGCCCCGCTTGCGCAGGAACCGGCGCCGGACGACGTGGTCCGTGTATCGATCGTTCTGGAGGATACACCCACGCTGCAGAAGAAGTATTCCACCATCGGCATCGCGGAAAACGCGGAGGCGATGGCGTATAGCGCTTCTCTGCGCGAGAAGCAGAGTTCGGTGGAAAGCGTTATTCAGCGCGACGTCCTGGAGGGAAAGCAACTGGACGTGGTGTGGAATCTGACGCTTGCCGCCAACATCATCTCCGCAAACGTCGCGTACGGCAGGGTCGACGCGATCAAATCCGTTTCCGGCGTCAAGGACGTCGTTTTGGAAACGCAGTATGCGCCTGCGGTGGTGAATGACGATCTGCCTGCCGACCCCAACATGGGCACTTCTTCCGCTCAAATCGGTTCTCCTGCCGCTTGGGCCGGGAAGTACTACGGTGCGGGCAGCAAGGTCGCGATCATCGATACGGGTATCGATACGAACCACCAATCCTTCGACGCGGAGGCGTATGCGTACGCGCTCGAACAGCATGAAGTGACGGAGAAGCAAAAGGAATCCATGCTGACGGAGGAAGAGGTTCAGACGCTGCTTAGTCAGCTGCATATCGCGAACATTGCCGATCCGGAACGGATCTTCGTTTCCGATAAGATCCCGTTCGCGTTCAACTATGTGGACGAAAACCACAACATCACCCACGATACCGACGAACAGGGCGAACACGGTTCCCACGTCAGCGGTATCGCTGCGGCAAACGCCTATATCCCGCAGGGCGAAGGCTTTGCTCCCGCGTTGGACGCGGTCAAGACGCAGGGCGTTGCGCCCGATGCGCAGATCCTGACCATGAAGGTCTTCGGGTCCAGCGGCGGCGCCTATGATTCCGACTATATGGTCGCGATCGAGGACGCGATCCTGCTGGGTGCGGATTCCGTCAACCTGTCGTTGGGCTCTGCGGCGCCCGGTTTCAGCAACAGCGGCATCTATGAGGAAGTCCTCAACGACCTGATGGTCAACAGCGACACGGTCGTCACCATGTCCGCCGGCAACAACGGTTACTGGGCGGAAAATTCCGAAGTCGGCAACCTGTTCGGCGACGACGTGAGCTTCCACACCGGCGGTTCGCCCGGAAGCTTCACGAATTCCCTCGCGGTCGCGTCCGTGGACAACGTCGGTCGTACCGATTATTATGTCCGCGTGGGCGACGACATGGTTTTCTATACCGATACCAACGCCAACTACAGCAAACCCGGTCTGGCGTCCATCGCCGGCGACGAGGCGTATCCGTTCGTCTACCTCGACACGGTCGGTATCCATACGCAGGCGCTCGGTTCGCTGACGAGGACGCTTGAGAACCAGCTCGAAAAGCTGGATGCGCAGTTGATCGCGAACGGCGACGCGGACGGTCTGGAAGGCAAGGTCGTCCTTGTCAACCGTGGTATTTCCAGCTTCGCGCTCAAGTGCTCCGCCGCTGCGACGCTCGGCGCTGCCGCCGTGATCATCGTGGACAATGCGCCGGGCAGCACCATCAACATGGATCTGACCGATTACACCGGTCAGGTGCCCGCCGTTGCCATTTCCATGGAGGACGGCGAACTGTTCCGTGCCGGCGGCATTGCCGGAACGGTCGGCGTTCTGTATGACAACACCGGTGCGAGCAGCCCGTGGGATGCGCCCTACTACACCGGCGAACTCTACATTTCCGCGGAAGTCGGCTCCACCGACAGCGAAGCGGACCCGGATAATCGCTACACGATGTCCAGCTTCTCCTCCTGGGGCGTTCCCGGCTCTCTGGTCATGAAGCCCGAGATCACCGCTCCCGGCGGAAACATCTATTCCGTCAACGGCGCGGTCGCCAGCGGCGACGCGTACGAGAATATGTCCGGTACCTCCATGGCGGCGCCGCAGGTGACCGGTATGGTGGCGGTCGTTGCGCAGTACATCCGCGAGAACGAGGCGAAGTTTGAAAACGTGGATTTCGCGCAACGTCGCGCACTGATCAACAGCCTGCTGATGTCCACTTCCACGCCGGTCATCGCGGAGGACGGCAGCTACTACTCCATTCTCAGCCAAGGCTCCGGTCTTGCCAACGTCGGTGCGGCGATCCAGGCGCAGGCGGTCATCCAAATGGCGGACGACGCTACGGCGTCCTATGCCGACGGCAAGGTCAAAGTCGAACTCGGCGACGACCCGACGAAGGAAGGCATCTACTCGTATTCGTTCCGGATCACCAACGTGGGCGATTCGGACGGCGACTATGTGCTCTCCACCGATATGTTCACGCAGGATCTGTATACCGAATACGGCTACACCTGGCTGGACACCGCGACCACGAAACTGGGCGCGACGGTCAGCTACACGGTCGACGGCGAGCCTGTGGCGCAAACGCTGGAAGCCGACTTCAACCTCGACGGCTTGACCGATGCGCGTGACGCGCAGGACCTCCTCGATTACCTTTCCGGCAACGGCAAGGTCGAGCCTGCGAAGGTCAGCACGACGGCGGCCGATCTGGACGGCGACGGCAAACTGACGACCTACGACGCGCATCTGATCCTTGCCGGGATCGGCGAGCACGTCAAAGTGGCGGCAGGCGACACCGTCACGGTCGAAGTCACGATCGAAGTGAACAAAGCCCAGCTTTCCGCTTATGAAAACGGTGCGTACGTCGAAGGTTACACCTTCGTGACCGCCGTCCCGGACGCGGAAGGCGTGCAGGACGTGGAGTATTCCATCCCGATCCTCGGTTTCTACGGGAATTGGAGCGAACCCTCCATGTTCGACCGTACCAACTATCAGGAATCCGTCGATTCCATCATCTATGGGCATGACAGCGGAAACGTCCCGTATAACAGCGATACGGCGATGTCCAACGTCCTGCTCTATAAGGACAGCAACACCAAGGCCGAAGACGGGAAGCTCATTAACCCGTTCTATATGTACGGTCTGGAAGACCTCGGCGGTTTCGACTTCTATGATACCGACGCGACGCGTACCGCGATCAAGAGCAGCGACACGCTGGTCGGCTATGAGTACGCTCTGATCCGCAATGCGTATGTTGCGGCGGTCATCGAGGACGCCGAAGGCAACGTCCTCAGCGTCACGGCGCCTGCCGAGACGAACAGCGGATTCTACTACACCAACGGACAGGTTTGGCAGTCCCTCGTCTCCACGCTGGGGATCAACCAGAAGGTTTCCTCGCTCGAACTCGACGAAGGCGAAAGCTTCACCGTCAAGCTGGTTGCACTGCCCGAATACTACTTCGCGGATGCGCTTGCCAACGGCGCGGAAGGCGAGCCGGTCAACACCGTCACCGCGGAGGAGTTTAAGGATGTTTACGATCTGACCGAAATCGGGGATGGCGCGGTCCTTTCCACGACCATGACCATCGACGACACCAAGCCGGAAATGAGCAACGCACGCAGACGGATGCTCAGCGGCGACCTGGAAGTCACGGTGCAGGATAACCGTCACATCGCGTTCGTCAGCCTGATGACGACGGACGGCGCCTCGTACGTCGACTGCGTCCTTCCGGAGCAGACCGAGGCGGGTCAGGAATGCGTCGTCACCTTCCCGTGGGACGAGGTCGAGTACCTTGTCGGCAGGACCGGCGAAAGCAAGGTCATGATCTATATCGCCGACTACGCGGAGAACGTCCATGCGTATATCATCGATCTGGAAACGGAAGAGTTCGACGAAGTGGCTCCCACGTCGATCGAGCTTCCGGCGGAAGTCCACGTCTTTAACGGCGGCGTTTCCAGCGTCACGCCGACGATCCTCCCCTCGATCCTGACCGCGTCCGATCTGAACTGGTCGGTCGATACGCCCGAAGTCGCCAAGGTGGACGAATTCGGAAACGTCACGGGTCTCAGCGTCGGCGAGGCGACCCTCACCGCCGCTTCCAAGAAGGATCCTTCGATCAACGCGACCTCCAAGATCGTCGTCAAGGATGCGCCGAGCATCGATCTCGCGGGCATGGTCTTTGACAAGGACGGCGAGACGCAGTGGAGCACCTTCAATCTGCAGGATCCCAGCCAATTCCAGCAAGTCGCAGCGGGTCCGAGACTTTTCGCGGGCGACTATGCGCTTGACTTCCAAACGATGTACGGGCATGACGGGACCAACGTCTGGCGGGTGAATATGAACACCTTCGAGCAGACGTCCCTGTTTGCCATGAATCCCGTGTACCTGTTCCCGGACGCGGCGGTGAATAACTACTTCGCGGCGTACACCGCGGGCAATTACGCGCTCCTTGCGCCGCAGGCGAACAGTGCGGTCCTGATGATCCTTCTGCCGGAATCGGGCAACCTGTACACGGTCGATCTTTCGAGTGCGCTTCCCAGCAACATCTGCGCTATCGCGTTCAGCGGAATGAGTTCCGCAAATCGTCGCGACTACTATTATATGCTGCTGGAGAACGGCGACCTGTATCAGATCTATCTGTCGTCCACCGGAAGCCTCGGCTACGGTCAGGTCGGCAACGTCGGAATGACCTTCGACGGCGCCGCCGCTGCGGACGGCTCTTCGGTCACGTCCATGATGTACAGCTTCACCGCAAGGGATGCGCTGTATCCCGACGGCATGACCGAACCGCTGCTCCTCGCTCACTACAAGGATGGGGACAGCACCGCATATCTCTCCCTCATTGAAATCACCTTTGACGACGTCACGGGCGACATCGCCTTCTGCGGGATCGCGGGGTCGATGCCCTTCGGCGACGAGGTCTGGCCGGTCAGCGCTCTGTACGATCCCGAAATGATCGAACCGGCTGACGATGGACACGCCGTGCACGCACTTGCGGAATACACGGTCGCAAACAACCTGTCCGAAAAGATGTCGATGGTCGCTCCGAAGACCGAAAGCAACGCGATCGTGGTCGACGGAAAGACCGAAAGCGGTGACTACGACGTGGTGGATGTGAAGAACAACACCGTCACGATCGAAATTTCCGCCGACGCGTCCACCAACGGTTTGGTGAATGTCTCCTACCCTGCCGAGCTGTCTCTGGTCAGCGTCGAAGGGTTGGTCGATTACTATGCGAACGCCACCGCCGGGGACGGCACCGTCGTATTTGCGTACGCCGACGCCGATTCCCTGAACCGCCCGGTCACGAAGCTGGTCTTCTCCTATGAGGAAGCGGACGAGTTGAAACTGGTTGGGAAGACCGTCGATGTGACGACCGTCGAAGACGGCAAACCCGGCAAGGCGGAATCCGTCGAGAGCGTCCCGTTGACCTTTGCGGCGGAGAGCTTCAAGCTCGACGTTCAGGTGACCGACGGCACCCACGACGCACCGAATACCGTCACCGAGGGCGTGGAAGTTTCCTTCACGATCAGCGCAAACGAAGGCTACAAACTGCCCGACAGCATCACCGTCACCATGAACGGTGAGGAAATGGATCCTGCGAACTACACCTACGACCCCGTAACCGGCGAAGTGACGCTGCAGAGCGATTACATCACCGGACCGATCGTCGTCACCGCGTCCTGCGTCTACGTCCCGAAGACCTTCACGGTCAGCGCGACCGTGGAGAACGGCAGCACGGATGCGCCGGCGACGGCGACCGAGGGCGAGGAAGTTTCCTTCACGATCAGCGCGAACGAAGGGTACAGACTGCCCGAGAGCATCACCGTCACGGTGAACGGCGAAGCGATCAC
>CANQVQ010000002.1 GCA_947627335.1 uncultured Clostridia bacterium
CTTCGCCGCATCGGCGACGGGGCGACCATCGACCGACTGGTCGCGTCGTTCGCGGACAAGCAGTTGTTCATCGCCGACGGACACCACCGCTACGAGACCGCCCTGCGCTACCGCGACGACGTGCTTTCCCGCGGGAATCCCGCCGGACAGGACGTCGATCACATCCTCATGACGCTGGTCGATCTGGCGGACGACGGGCTGGTCGTCCTGCCGACCCATCGGCTCGTCCGCCGGGCGGGAGGCTGCTTTACGGCGGAGGAATTTCCGAACGTCGCGGACGCGGAGCGGGTGCTCGCCGAAAAGATGCGGCAGGGGAAGCACGCCTACGCGCTCTATACCGGCGGGGACGGCTTCACGCTGCTGACCGGCACGTCGGACGCGGACCGGCTGACCGTCGAGGGGCGGAGCGCCGCGTACGCCCGGCTGGACGTGACCGTACTGCACACCCTGCTGCTGGAACGTGCGCTGGGCATCGACCGCGAGAACATGGCGCGTCAGCAGAATCTCCGCTACACCCGTTCCGCCGAGGAAGCGATCGCGTCCGTGCGGAGCGGGCAAAGCACCGCCGCGTTCCTGCTGAACCCGACGCGGATCGAGGAGATCCGTGCGGTAGCGGAAGCGGGGGACAAAATGCCCCAGAAAAGCACCTATTTCTACCCCAAACTCAAGACCGGGCTGGTCATGAACCGGCTGTAAACGAAAGGACGGCGCAACGATATGGCAAAGCAACTGGAAAAGAAGTACGACCCTTCCGATTTCGAGGAACGGCTGTACGCGGAATGGAACGAAAAAGGGTATTTCCGCCCGGGCAGACCGGGCGCGAAGCCGTTTTCCATCGTCATGCCCCCGCCCAACATCACCGGGCAGCTGCATATGGGTCATGCGCTCGACAATACCCTGCAGGATCTGCTGGTGCGCTATAAGCGTATGTGCGGGTACAACACGCTGTGGGTGCCGGGGACCGACCACGCGTCGATCGCGACGGAGGCGAAAATCGTCGAAAAGATGCGGGAGGAAGGGCTGACGAAGGAGCAGATCGGTCGGGAAGCGTTCCTCGAACGCGCCTGGGATTGGAACCGGCAGTACGGCGGACGCATCACCGAACAGCTCAAGAAGCTCGGTTCGTCCTGCGACTGGTCCCGTCAGCGGTTCACGATGGACGAGGGCTGCTCGGAAGCCGTGCGGGAGGTGTTCGTGCGCCTGTACCGCAAGGGGCTGATCTACCGCGGGAACCGCATCATCAACTGGTGTCCGCACTGCCTGACCTCCATTTCCGACGCGGAGGTGGAGTACGAGGAGCAGGCGGGGCATTTCTGGCATCTGCGCTACCCGGTCAAGGGCAGCGACGGCGAATATATCTACCTCGCGACCACCCGTCCGGAGACGCTTTTGGGCGATACGGCGGTCGCGGTCAACCCGAAGGACGAGCGGTACCGCCATCTGGTCGGCAAGACGCTCATTCTGCCGTTGGTCGGGCGGGAGATCCCGGTCGTCGCCGACGAGTACGTCGAGATGGACTTCGGGACGGGCGCCGTGAAGATCACCCCGGCGCACGACCCGAACGACTTCGAGGTCGGTCTGCGGCATGATCTGGAGGTCATCAACGTCCTCACGCCGGACGCCCGCATCACCGACGACTACCCCGCCTACGCCGGAATGGACCGCTACGAAGCGCGCAAGGCGATCGTGCGGGACCTTGACGCGGGCGGTTACCTCGTGCGGGTGGAGAACTACTCCCACAACGTCGGGACCTGCTACCGCTGCGGCACGACCATCGAGCCACGCGTGTCCCTGCAATGGTTCGTTCGGATGGGGACCCTCGCGGAACCAGCGATCCAAGCGGTCAAGGACGGGGACATTCGCTTCATCCCCGACCGCTTCTCGAAAAACTACCTGCACTGGATGGAGAACCTCCGCGACTGGTGCATCTCCCGACAGCTCTGGTGGGGGCACCGCATTCCGGCGTTCTACTGCGACGACTGCGGGGAACTGACCGTCACCGCCGAACCGCAGGCAATCTGCCCGAAGTGCGGCAAGCCCATGCGGCAGGACCCGGATACGCTGGACACCTGGTTCTCGTCCGCGCTCTGGCCGTTTTCGACGCTCGGCTGGCCGAAGCAGACGGAGGACCTGGAAACCTTTTACCCGACCTCCACGCTCGTGACCGGGTACGACATCATCACGTTCTGGGTCTCCCGCATGATCTTCTCCGGTTTGGAGCATACCGGGAAAAAGCCGTTCTCCGACGTGCTGGTGCACGGGCTGGTGCGGGACGCGCAGGGGCGGAAGATGTCCAAATCGCTCGGCAACGGCATCGACCCGCTGGAGCTGATCCGCACCTACGGGTGCGACGCGCTCCGCTTCGCGCTGGTCAGCGGGAACAGCCCCGGAAACGATATGCGGGCGTCCGAGGAGAAGTTTGAAGCCGCACGGAACTTCGCGAACAAGATCTGGAACGCGGCACGCTTCGTGCTCATGAACCTCGACGGCGAAGACCCGGTCGCCTTCGGCGATCTGCCGCTCGCGGACCTGCCGGACGAGGACAAGTGGATCCTTTCGCAGTACAACCGCACGGTCGGCGAAGTGCGGGAGAACCTCGATCGGTACGAGCTGGGCGTGGCGCTCGGCAAGCTGTACGACTTCATCTGGGACGTGTTCTGCGACTGGTATATCGAGCTGGTCAAGGCGCGCCTGTCCGAAAAAGGCACTGAAAGCAACCGCACGGCGCAGAAGGTGCTGATCTATGTGCTTTCCAACACGATGGCGCTCCTGCACCCGTTCATGCCGTTCATCACCGAGGAGATCTGGCGCACCCTGCCGCACGAAGGGGATTCCGTCATGGTGTCGGATTACCCCGTCTGCCGCCCGGAGCTGGACTTCCCGCGTGAGGAAGCGTCCATGCGGAAGGTCATCGACGCGGTCCGCGCCGTGCGCAACCTGCGCAGCGAGATGAACGTTTCGCATTCCCGCCGTGCCCATCTGCACATCGTCGCGTCCGATCCGTCCGCGTTCCGCGGCAAGGAGAAGTTCTTCGAGCGCCTGGCGTTCGCGTCGGGCGTGGAGGTCGGGAGCGAAGCGGCGAACGCCGACGGGTCCGTCCGCGCCATCACCGACGACTGCGAGATCCTCATTCCGCTCGCCGACATGATCGACCGCGAGGAGGAACTCGCCCGTCTGCGCAAAGAGCTCGCGTCGGCGGAAGGGGAGCTGACCCGTGCGCAGAGCAAGCTGGCGAACGCCGATTTCGTCGCCAAGGCGCCGCAAAAGCTGGTCGACGGGGAACGCGCCAAGGCGGAAAACGCTTCCGCCAAGCTCGAAAAGCTCCGCGCCGCGATCGCGCAGCTGGAAAATCTGTAAAACCCGAAAGGAAGAACGAAAAAATGGCAGAATGTACGCACGATTGCTCCGCCTGCGGCGAGGAATGCGCCTCCCGGCAGGAAGCGGGCAGTATGCTGGAAAAGCCGCACGAGCAATCCGACATCCGCAAGGTCATCGGCGTGGTGTCCGGCAAAGGCGGGGTCGGGAAATCCATGGTGACTTCCCTGCTTTCCGTGCTGGCAAACCGCGCAGGGCTGAAAACCTCCATCCTCGACGCGGACGTCACGGGTCCGTCGATCCCGCGTTCCTTTGGACTGCGCGGACAGGCGACCGCCGACGAGGTCGGCATCTATCCGCTCCTGACGAAAACCGGCATTCGCGTCATGTCGGTCAACCTGCTGCTGCAGAACGAGACGGACCCGGTCGTCTGGCGCGGTCCGGTCATCGCCGGGTGCGTCAAGCAGTTCTGGACGGACGTGATCTGGGGACCGACGGACGTGATGTTCATCGATATGCCCCCGGGGACCGGCGACGTGCCGCTGACCGTGTTCCAGTCCGTCCCGCTCGACGGGATCCTGATCGTCACGTCGCCGCAGGAACTGGTCTCCATGGTCGTCGAAAAGGCGGTCAATATGGCGAAGCTGATGAACATCCCGGTTCTGGGGCTGGTGGAGAACTTTTCCTACTTCGTCTGCCCCGATTGCGGCGGCAGGCACGAGATCTTCGGCGAAAGCCGCGCCGAGGAAACGGCGAAACGGCTGGGGATTCCGGCGGTCGCACGGATGCCGATCGACCCGAAGCTGGCGGCCGCCTGCGACGCGGGCACGGTCGAACTGTTTGAAGGGGATTGGCTCAACGGTCTGTTCGAGACGCTGCTCTGACAAACCCGAAACAAAAAAACGGTATGGCAAACGCGAAGCCATACCGTTTTTTTGTATGTTTTTTCGTCAATTGAACGCGAACGTGGACAGGACCGTCTCGTAGCAGCCGACCGTGTCGTCGTAACCTTCCTCCGGCACCGTGAACGTCACGAGGAACGCCGTGCCGTACCGCACGCAGACCGTCTGCTCGAATCGGTAGAGCAGGTCGTCCTCGGTAAGCTGCAGCGTGTAGCGGTTGCGGCAGGCGGGCGTGCCGCCGAGCTTCATCTCTTCCTTTTCGGAGGTGAATTGGATCCGGTCGCCGTAAACGTCGGTCAGGTCGGAACGGTAGTCGTCCCAATAGTTGTTCGCACCCTGGTCGCTGTCGGAGAGCGTGAACGCCATGACCGAGATGCTCGCGTAAGCGACCGCTTTGTCGCCCGCGATGTTGCGCTTGATACCGGTCATGCCGTCGCTGCGATCGACCTCCCACCCCTCGGCATAGGAAAACGAATAGTCCTCGCCTTCAAACAGCACGCCCCCATCGGGCGCGTCCCCCTCCGACCGCCCGGACGAGCAGGCGCAAAGCAGCAGGGCGGCGAGCAGCGGGAACAGCGAAAGACGGAGAAAACGGTTTTTTTTCATGAGAAACTTCCTTTCTGCGCTTCGTCCGCAGCTTACGGGACCGTGTAAACGGTGCTTTTCCCGCAGACCAGCTTGCGCGTGCCTTCCGGCAGCTCGATTTTGAAATTCGCGTCGTCAAGCCCGGGCGTCTCCGCGAGGTCGGGCTGCTTCCCGCCGCGGAAGGTCAGGGCGATCTGCCCGTTCCCGTCGTCGTCGGCGAAGAATTTGTAGACGTATTCGCCCGTGACGTTGGAACGGACGCGGAAATACAGCCACCCATCGACGAGCGAGAAATTATCGAAGGTCAGTTCGCTGTACTCATATGTGTAGGACCAGTGGTACGCCACGACCCCCGCCGTCAGCGCGACGGCGAACGCGAGCAGCAGAGAAACGCAGACGAGCAGCAATCGGTTCGGCAACGATCGGTTCATGGAGAAGATGCGCTCCTTTCGGATTTTCTTCCATTATACACTTCTTTTTGCAAAAAGGCAAGGGGAAAACGTAAAAAAGACGCAAAATCAGTGCGTTTTGTCCCGCAATTTTGGTCAGGTCTGCTCTTGACAAGTTTCCCGAAAGCGGGTATACTAAGAAAAATGGACAGACAGGAGCAAAAAGATGAAGGCAATTGCGATCCTCGGCTTCGGCACGGTCGGAAGCGGCGTCTATGAGGTGCTGAAAAAAGCGGAGGATATTCGGATCCAATACGTCGTCGATCTGCGGGAATTCCCCGGGCATCCGCTCGCGGACCGGGTCACGTCGGACTATGAAAAGGTGCTTGCGGACGAGCGCGTCGAGGTCGTCGTGGAAACCATGGGCGGCGTGAAGATCGCCTACGACTATACCAAGCGGGCTCTGCTCGCCGGCAAGAGCGTCGTGACGTCGAACAAGGCGGTCGTGGACGCCTGCGGGGAGGAACTCGAAGCCATCGCACGGGAGAAGGGCGTTTCCTACCTGTACGAAGCGAGCGTGGGCGGGGGGATCCCGATCCTGCGTCCGCTGCGGGACTGCTTTGCCGCCGACCGCATCCTGAAGATCTCCGGCATCCTCAACGGCACGACCAACTATATCCTGACCCGCATGGCGGAATCCGGCTGCTCGATGGAGGAAGCGCTCGCCGAAGCGCAGGCGCTCGGCTACGCCGAACAGGACCCGACGGCGGACGTCGAAGGGCACGACGCCGCCCGGAAGATCTGCATCCTCGCGGGGCTGGCGTTCGGGCGGTATATCCCGTATACCGAGGTGAAGTGCCTGCAGGGCATCCGCGACGTGACCGTCGAGGACGTGCGGCTCGCGGCGGAACGCGGGTGCGTCATCCGCCTGCTCGGCACGGCGGAACGGGTGGAGGTCGACGGGAAGGAACACCTCCGGCTGGCGGTCGCCCCGTATCTGGTGCCGGAGGACAGCCTGCTGCACGCCGTGCGCGGAGCGTTCAACGCCATCTCGGTCATTGGCGAATCGGTCGGGGAAGTGCTGTTCTACGGGCAGGGAGCGGGGTCTTTGCCGACCGCGTCCGCCGTCGCGAGCGACGTGCTCGAAGCGTTGGCGCGTAAGCCGATCCCCGCCGTGCGGAACCATTTGGAAGCGGGGTACGTCCTGCCCGACTGCACGACCCACCGCACCGCCGTCCTGCCGAACGGAAAGACCTATTTCGCACTGTAACGTTTCGCGGGACGACGCTTTCCCGGAAACTGGATCATAACGCCTCGGGCGGGGACAGGCTCGCCGGGGGCGTTTTCCGTTTTTCCGCCGGAGGACCTCGCGACCCCTGCTCCGGGTGCCGGGGCGGGGACGGCGAATCCGCTTTTGCCCGCAAAAAATTCAAAAAACCTCTTGACAAGAAGCGAAAAGTATGGTATACTGTCCTACGCTGACGGAACGCAAACGGTTCCTTGCGTAACTTGCTGGTGTGGCTCAATGGCAGAGCAGCTGATTTGTAATCAGCAGGTTGGGGGTTCGACTCCCTTCACCAGCTCCAAAATATGGGAGAATTCCCGAGTGGCCAAAGGGGACAGACTGTAAATCTGCTGGCATCGCCTTCGGTGGTTCGAATCCACCTTCTCCCACCAAAAATCGGCAAGACATCCGTCTTGCCGATTTTTCACTCTTCACTTTTCACTCTTCACTCTTCACTCATAACTTCCCGCTTTTCACTGCGTCGCGTTTTCACCGCAGAAGTCATACGGCAAATCCCTCCGCACCTGTTCAAAAAAGCACGGGCTTTAGCCCGTGCTTATTTTTTGAAATTCCCACAGTACCGCAACGGTTTCGGCGTGTCCGTCAACCCGATTAAATAATCCGAAGAAAGATCATAGAATTCACAAAGCCGTACCAAATCTTCGATTTTCAGCTCTGCACGTCCGGTCTCTATATGGTTATACCCTTGCTGGGATTTGTTAAGCAACTTGCCAATTTTGAGTATTGACATTTACTCAATGATTGAGTACAATGGTATTGTCGGTTTTCGGCGAATCATTTTTCGGGAGGTAGAAAGGGCATGAAATATTGTACACATTGCGGGAAAGAACTGTCGGACGATGCGATGTTTTGTACCAGATGCGGCAGCGCAGTGCATGGGCAGAACTACAAAACGAATACGCATATGTCGGCGAACGAAACGGCTCTGTTAAATATGTTGGCGCAAAGACTGCTCGTAATGGGTATTATTTGGTTTATCATCGGAGGACTGCAATTTCTGTGTGGTTATTTATTCCGCGAGTGGCGTTATACCTATTGGTGGTTTTTGCTGATTGTCGGCGGCACGAATATCCTTGCGGGCGCCCAGGATATACTATACGGTAAGGCTCTCCTGGCAGGGCAGCGCGGAATCATCAGGAAACTCAAATCTGTAATTCCCTTTGTCACAGATTTGGTTTTTTGCATTGTCATCGGAGGATTCGGTTTTATCATTAGCGCAGTAATAGGTGCTGCAGGTTCTATCTGCTCTTTTGTCCTCATAAGAGGATACATCATGAAAAACGGAGCGTTTTTTGAAAGATTGGATACGGAAATTTGATAAGAAAAAAGCAACGCCTTTGCAGCATTACCCTCACGCAAAAAAATCCCCCGCCATGGCGAATTTCGTCACCGGCGGGGGAGCGTTTTTTCTTCAAGCGGCGGGCAGGAAGGACGCGACCGCGTTCTCGTCGATCGGTCCGAGGTAGGTTTCCCAGTACAGCGGCGAAGAGCTTTCGCCGCAGGATGGGAAGCACTGCCGCAGGATATAGCTGTAAAAACGGGCTTTTTCAAGCAGATGCGGCGCCTTGAGCGGCTCGGGCAGTTTGCCGTCGAGCGGACCGAACAGGTTCTCCATGATCCGCGCACGGTCCTCGGTCGGGAACGTGCGGGAATACGCGTCCACGAACCAGACGCGGGACTGCGAGGATTCGTCGGTCTATGTGTACGCCGAGTTCGCGTCATATCGGTCGTAGGAATAGGTGTAGGCGTTTCGGAAGGGGTGTAGTTCCTCCCAAAGCCGTATCCAATCGTTGTCGGAATCCGCCGAGACCGCCTCGATCCGGTAGTCGAAAACGTGGGAAAGCTCGTGCGGGAGGGTGGTTTCCAGCCCGTTGTAGACGTCGAGCGCCATGAGAATGTTTTCCCCGTCAACCGTCGTCACACCGCTCGCCGTGGCGACCCCGTCCGACAGGTAGCCGTACAGCCCCGAACACAGGTAGACGTGCAGTCCGCCGTCGAACAGCCCCTCGTACGTCTCCCGAAGCATTCCGTTCGGATAGCGGGACAGGATCCCGTCGATCACCCGCAGGGCGCGGCAGATGCCCAACGGGTCGCGTTCGACCTGCCCGACGTAGCCGGGGATCTCGAAATCGTTGCCATCCGAGCCGACGTGCAGGGTCACGCCGTAGGTTTCCTCCATCGTGTCGGTGATCCTTGCGAGGAATTCGTCCGCGGTCTCCGCGTCCGTAAAGACGGTCTGCATCGGTTCCCCGTCGGCATTCGCGGCGCAGGCGGTCGGCAGGTCGTACAGGTAGCAGCGGGCGCCGTCGTACAGCAGGGCGGTCCCGTCCGCCGTCAGCGTGATTTTCGGCGTCACACCGGCAAACGCGAACCCGACGGCGCAGACGCCCGCACGCAGGTCGTAAAAACGGACGTAATCGTCCCACGAGACCGTCGCGCAGAAACCGAGCCCGAGGGACGCGAAACGCTCGTCGTCCCAGAGAAATTCCGCCGCGAACAGCCGGTTGCCGTCCGCGTCCGCCGTCGTCCCGCGCAGCAGAAGCCCCCGCTCGGCGCCGTCCAGCCGCAGCAGCCCGCCGAACGCCTCGCACACCGGGTCGCCCTGCGCAAGCAGGTCCGCTGTCGCTTCGCTGACCGAAAGCCGGACGAGAGAACCGCGTGAACCGGCGAGCAGGAAGCCGTCCGATTCGCACGAAAGCAGTTTCCACGACTGCGCACGGACGTCGGCGGAAACGCGGGTACGCGCTCCGGTCCGCAGGTCGAACAGCAGGAACGGGTCCTCCGCGCCGAATCCGGCGAGCAGGGTGTTCCCGTCCGCGGAAAGCGCCAGCAGGCGGGGCGCATTTTCGCCGGTGTAGTTCTCGCTCGCCTGCCGCAGGACGGTTTCCTTCCCGTTTCGGTCGCAGACGACCAGCAGGATCCCCTCCGGATCGGCGTACCAGAAGCCCCCGTCCGGCATCGAACCGTAAAAACGGCCGTCCGGCAGGGTCTTTTCCGCGAGCAGCGCCCCGGTGGACGCGTCGAACAGCCGCAGGCGGGAAATTGCTTCGCCCGCCTCGTAGTCGGTGTAGTCCAGTTGATACGTCTCCGCGACCCGGCGGAATGCGCCGAATTCGCCGATCGATTCCGGCAGGTCGAGCGGCAGACCGTACAGGTACGGGGTGTCCGTCGATTCGCGGAACGCGGGCAAGTTCGCCGACGCGGGCAGGGCGTCCTGTCCGTTCGCGGTGAAGAAATCGGTCTCCTGCAGAGACGGCGCCGGGGCGGGCGAAACCGACGACGTATCGTCGACCGACGACGCGTCGTCAACCGACGAAGCGTCCGCGGAAACGGACGCGTCCGCCGACGGCGACGGACCGACCGGGTCGCCGGACGGCAAAACCGTCTCCGACGCGCAGCCGCAGACCAGCAGCGCAAGCAGTAAAAACAGGCAGATCCAACGTTTTTTCATGAAAATCCCCTTTCGGAAGGGAGAAAAACAGGGCAAACCCGTTCCATACAGCGTTTGCCCTGTCCCGAAACGTCCCTTGCGGCGGGACGGTCATTTCACCACGAGGTTGCACAGCCGACCCGGCACATAGATCTGTTTGACGATCTGTTTGCCGGCGAGCATCGGGGAAAGCGTCCCGTCCGCCCGGATCGCGGCGAGGACGTCCTCCTGCGTCGCGTCGACCGGGACGGTCAGCCGTCCGCGCACCTTGCCGCAGAGCTGAACGGCGATCTCCACCGTCGCTTCCTTGGTCTTTTCCTCGTCGTATTCCGGCCACGAAGCGGCGGAGCAGAAGCCCTCTCCGCCCAATTCCTGCCACATTTCCTCGCAGATATGCGGCGCAAACGGGCAGAGCAGCTTGGTCAGGGTCATCAGGGACGCACGGTCGATCGCTCCGGCGGCGTAAACGTCGTTGACGAAGGTCATGATCGCGGCGATCGCCGTATTGAACTTCATGCTTTCGATGTCCTCGGACACCTTGCGGATCGTGCGGTGCAGCGGCGTCACCAGCGACGGGACCGGTTCTTCGGTCAGCAGGTCCGTCAGCGCCGCGAAGCGGTCGATCAGGCGCTTGCAGCCGCGGACCGAGCTGTCCGACCACGGCGCCGCCTGCTCGTAATCTCCCATGAACAGGATATAGGTACGCAGCACGTCCGCGCCGTAGCGGTCGATGACGTCGTTCGGGTCGATGACGTTGCCGAGCGATTTGGACATCTTCACGCCGTTCGCGCCCAGCACAAGCCCCTGCGCCGTCCGCTTCGCGTAAGGCTCCGGGCAGGGCACTACGCCGATGTCGTACAGGAAGCGGTGCCAGAAGCGGGAATAGATCATGTGACGGGTGACGTGCTCCATGCCGCCGTTGTACCAGTCCACCGGCAGCCAGTATTTCAGTTTTTCCGGGTCGGCGAGCGCCTTGTCGTTGTGCGGGTCGGCGTAGCGCAGGAAATACCAGGACGAACCCGCCCACTGGGGCATCGTATCCGTTTCCCGCTTCGCGTCGCCGCCGCACTTCGGGCATTTGCAGTTCACAAAGGACGCGACCTTCGCGAGCGGGGACTCCCCGCCCTCGCCCGGCTCGAAGTTCTCCACTTCCGGCAGCTTCAGCGGCAGTTCCTCATAGGGAACGCCCACCATGCCGCACTTCGGACAATGCACGATCGGGATCGGCTCGCCCCAGTAGCGCTGGCGGTTGAACGCCCAGTCCTTCATCTTGTACTGCACGCCCGCTTCGCCGACGCCGCGCTTTTCCAGCTCCTCGAGCATCCGCTCGATGGAGGATTTCTTATCGGTCAGCCCGTTGAGGAAGCCGGAATTGATCATACGCCCTTCGCCCGTATACGCGTCCTCGGAGATGTCGCCGCCCTCGATGACCGGCAGGATCTCCACGCCGAACTTCTTCGCGAACGCGTAGTCACGCGTATCGTGCGCCGGGACCGCCATGATCGCCCCGGTGCCGTACCCCATCATGACGTAGTCCGAAATGAAGATCGGGATCTCCCGACCCGTGATCGGGTTGATCGCCGTCAGCCCGTCGATGCGCACGCCGGTTTTGTCTTTGACCAGCTGGGTGCGCTCGAATTCCGTCTTTTTGGCGCATTCGGCGCGGTAGGCGCGCACTTCGTCCATGTTTCTGACCCTGTCCGCGTATGTGTCCAGCACCGGGTGCTCCGGGGCGATGACCATGAAGGTCACGCCGAAGAGCGTGTCGCAGCGGGTGGTGTAAATGCGAAGTTTGTCGTCGACCTCCTTGATGGGGAAGTTGACGAACGCGCCGGTAGACCGCCCGATCCAGTTCTCCTGCTGGTTGCGGATATTCGGCAGGTAATCGACGTGGTCGAGCCCTTCGAGCAGTTTATCCGCGTAGGCGGTGATGCGCAGGTACCAGACGTCCTTGGACTTCTGCACCACGTCGTTGTGGCAGATGTCGCACTTCCCGCCCTGCGAATCCTCGTTGGAAAGCACCACCTGGCAGTGCGGACAGAAATTCACGAGCGTCTTATCGCGGAACACCAGTCCCGCGTCGAACATCTTGCGGAAGATCCACTGCGTCCAGCGGTAATACCCCTCGTCCGTCGTGTCCACCGTCCGGGACCAGTCGAAGGAGAAGCCGACGCGGCGGAGCTGGTCGGTGAACTTCCGAATGTTCCGGTCGGTCAGCACGCGAGGATGCACGCCATCCTTGATGGCGGTGTTCTCGGTCGGCAGACCGAACGCGTCGAAGCCGATCGGGAACAGGACGTTATACCCCTGCATCCGACGCTTGCGGGAGACGACCTCCAGCCCGCCGTACGCCTTGATATGCCCGATGTGCATCCCGTGACCGCTCGGATAGGGGAACTCCACGAGCGCGTAGAACTTCGGCTTTTCGCTCCCGTCCACCGCCCGAAACAGACCAGCTTCCTCCCATTTTTTTTGCCATTTCGGCTCGATTTCCCTGAACTTGTATTCCATGGTGGTTGTCCTTCCTTTCCCGGGTCAGTTCTCGCCGCCCCAGAGCCGTTCGAGATGATAGAATTTCCGCCCCTCGTCGGTGAAAATATGCACGACGACCGAACCGTAGTCCAGCAGGTACCACATACTGTTGCGGTAGCCTTCGATGTGCAGCGGTCCGACGTTCAATTCCTGTCGAATGCGAAATTCCACCTCGTCCGCCAGTGCGCGGACGTGCGTGCCGGACGTGCCGGTCGCCAGGACGAAGAAATCCGCCAGCGGGGTCTGCTTCGCGACCGGGAGCGTCTGGACGTCCAGCCCCTTCTTGTCCTCGAGCGCGGACGCGGCGAGCGCCGCGATGCGTTCGGCGAGTTCCTTTTGCCGTTCTTCGGTCAACGGTCGTTCCATATCCATACTCTGTTATCCGTCCTTTCCCGTGTGTGGGTTCGTCGTTTTGACGAGCCTGAGATAGTCGTTTCGCGCCTCGACGGTGCAGGAATCGATCGGTTTGCGTTCCGCAAGCAGGAACCGCACCGTCGTGTCAAAGGAGCGCACCAGCGCCAGATACAGCGCACGCGTCTTGTCCCTGCGCGACTGATACTGCCGTTCGTAGTATTCCCGCAGACGCGTGCAGGCCGGGTCCGTCCGCCCGGGTTCGATATAATCGGCAAAGTAGATCACCAGCTCCAGCGGGCGCATGGCGGGCCGCCCGGTCGTGTGCCAGCGGACCGCCGAGCAGATCTTCTCCGGCGCACCGTAAAGATGTTCCGCGAGCAGCGACGCCGAACGTGCGTGCAGCAGCTTCGGCGTTTCCAATTCCTCCGCCGGGACCTCCATGCCGTACCGCCGGCAGATCTCCAGCTGCTTCTCGATCGGGTACTCCTTGGTGTAATCGTGCAGGAGCGCCGCCAGTTCCGCCTCCTCCGGCGTGATCTCCGCCGGGAAGTGCCGCTCTGCCAGCAGTTTCGCCGTCCCGACGACCCCTTCGGTGTGCCGACGGCGCTTTTCGCTCATGCGCAGGTCCCGCCGCACGGTTTCGATCAGTTCCTTCATACGTTCCTTCCCGTTTTTCAAACGTAAAGTCCTTTTTCCGCGATATAGCGGTTGACGGCGTCGCAGCAGAGCGAGAGGTCCCCCGCCCGACGGGCGGTCGAGGACGCGTCGAGCGCCTGAAAGCGCAAAATCCGAAAGTTCGCGCCGTAGTTCCTTTCCAGTTCCGCGACGAGCGCCGTCACGTCCCGCCCGCTGCGGTTCGCGAGCGCGACGGTCACGTTTGCGAGCAGTTCCCGCACGTTTTTCCAGCGCGGAAGCCCCTCCAGCCAGTCATCCCCGAAGAACAGGTACAGCTCCGCGCCCGGGTGCATCCGTTTCAGTTCGGACACCGTGTCGCAGGTATAGCTCACGCCGCCCCGACGCACTTCGAGGTCGCTGACGAGAAACCCGTCCTTCTCCTTCCCCGCGAACGCCAGACGCAGCATGGCGAGCCGGTCCTCCGCCGGGGCGACCTTGCGGTCCTTGAGGTTCGGGATACTGTTCGGGAGGACGTAGACCAGGTCCAACGCGCACTCCTCCCGAAAGCGCTCCGCCGCACGGACGTGCCCGTTATGCACCGGGTCGAAGCTGCCGCCGAAGATGCCGACACGCATGGGCGTCACGCGTCCCAGTTATGCCAGACGTTCTGCACGTCGTCGTTGTCCTCGAGCCGTTCGAGCAGTTTCTGCATCTGTCCCGCCTGCTCGTCGTCAAGCTCGACGTAGGTCGCCGGGACCTTTTCGATCTCCGCCGACAGGAACGTGTACCCCTTGCCGGACAGCGCTTCGCAGACCGCGGAAAAGTCCGCCGGTTCGGTGTAGATCTCAAAGCAGTCGTCCTCCGCCGAGAAATCCCCCGCACCCGCTTCGAGTGCGGCGTCCATCAGCGCTTCCTCGTCCACGTCGCCCTCCTCGTTGGACACGACGACGACCCCTTTCTCCGAAAAGAGGAAGGACACGCACCCGTTCGTGCCGAGGTTGCCGCCGAACTTGTCGAACGCGTGCCGCACTTCCGGCGCCGTGCGGTTGCGGTTGTCCGTCGCCGCTTCGACGATGACGGCGACCCCGCCCGGACCGTAGCCCTCGTAGGTGACGAACTCGTAGGCGGCACTGTTGTCGCTCGACGCCTTGTCGATGATGCGCTTGATATTGTCGTTCGGCACGTTGAGGCTCTTCGCCTTGGTGATCAGGTCGCGCAGCTTGGTGTTGGAAACCGGGTCCGCCCCGCCTTCCCGCACCGCCATGGCGATCTCCTTGCCGACTTTGGTAAAGACTTTTGCCCGTGCGGCGTCGGTCTTTTCCTTCTTGTGCATGATATTTTTCCACTTGGAATGTCCGGACATACCTATCAACTCCCTATTGTTTGTAACGGTTGCAAATCCTTCTCAAATTTCTTCCGTGCGGCGGATCCCGAGCAGGTCGAGCCCGTTTCCGATGACCGTGCGCGTCGCCGCGGACAGGCGCACCCGGAAGACGCGCGCATCCTCCGCGTCCGCGCCGAGAATGCGGCAATTGTGGTAGAACTGGTTGAAAAGCGCACAGACGGCGAGCAGATAGCGGGAGATCACGCTCGGTTCATACGCCTCAAGCGCACGGTCGACCGCTTCCGGGAACTCGGAGAGCTTCTTCGCGAGCGCCGTTTCCTCCGCGCACGGCGCATAGCCGACGGGGGACGCGGGCGGCAGTCCGCCGTTTTTGCGCAGGATGCTCGACGTGCGGGCGTAGGTGTACTGTACATACGGTCCGGCGTTGCCCTCGAAGGAGAGCGCGTCCTCCCAGTTGAAGTCGCTGTCCTTGATACGGCTGTTGGACAGGGCGTTGAACACCACGGCGCCGACGCCGACCGCCTTCGCGGTCTCCTCGCGATTGGGCAGGTCCGGGTGCTTTTCGGCGATGACCTGCTCGCACTTGCGGATCGCTTCGGAAAGCAGGTCCTCCAGCAGCACGACGTTCCCGGTCCGGGACGCGAGCTTCTCCCCGCCGACGCTCATTGTGCCGTAGGGGACGTGCACCAGCCCGTCCGCCCAATCGTAGCCCATCTTGCGGACCACCCGGAACCACTGCGCGAAATGCAGGCTTTGCCCCGCGCTCGTCACATATATGCACTTCTCGAAATCATAGGTCTTTTTGCGCCAGATCGCGGCGGCGATGTCCCGCGCCGGATAGAGCGTCGAACCGTCCCGCTTGAGGATCAGGCAGGGGGGCATCCCCTCCTCGTCCAGCCGCACGACCGACGCGCCGTCGTCCAGTTCGAGCAGCCCCTTCTCCCGCAGTTCTTCCACCACGGCGGGCATCTTGTCCGAAAAGAACGCCTCCCCGACGTAGGAATCGAACGTGATCCCCAGCAGATCGTAGGTTTTTTGGTACTCCGGCAGGGAGATGTCCTTGAAGGTCTTCCAGATCCGCAGGCATTCCTCGTCCCCGCATTCCAGCCGGTGGAAGGCGTCCCGCGCCGCCTGCGTCAGGGACGGGTCCTCCTTTTCCGCCGTGCAGAAGCGGACGTAGAGCTTTTCCAGTTCGGTGATCCCGCCCTGCTCCAGCTTTTCCTGCGACGACCAGTTCCGATAGGCGTAGATCAGCTTGCCGAACTGCGTCCCCCAGTCGCCGAGGTGGTTGATGGCGACGGTCCTGTAGCCGTGGAAATCGAACAGGTTCCGCAGGGCGTTGCCGATGACCGTCGTGCCGAGATGCCCGAGATGGAAGCGCTTGGCGATGTTGGGGGAGGAGAAATCCAGGCAGACCGTCTTGCCGTTCCCCTCGTCGGAGGAGCCGAAACGCTCGTTTTGCAGAATTTCATCGACCGCCGAGACCGCCGACGCGCCGTCGTAGAAGAAATTGAGGTACCCCCCGACCGCTTCGACCTTAGAGATGCCCTCCGTCCCGACGAACGCACCCGACAGCTCGGACGCGATCTTCGGCGGTGCGCTCCGCAGCAGCTTCGCCAGCTTGAAGCAGGGAAGCGCTAAGTCGCCCAACTTCGGGTCGGCGGGGGTTTCAAACAGCCCGACCGCCTCCGCCGCCGTCAGGGAGACCCCCTGCCCGTCGAGCAGCGACGCGAGCTTTTCCGCGAGAATGGTTTTGTTGTCACGCATAGTCCTGTTTCCTTATATGATGGTAATAAAGCGTCGTTTGCAAGGGATGACCCCGATGCCGCATAGGATAAATCAGTATATTATAGCATAGGGTTTCCGGCTTGTCAAGCATTTTCCGACGACTTTGAAGGGAAGAACGGGCAATGATTTTTCATACGGTGACCTCCGGGGAGACGCTCACGTCCATCGCGAACCGATACGGCGTGCCGGTCCGCAATCTGGCGGCGGACAACGGCGTGGCGGTACCGGAAAAGCTGCCGGTCGGAATGACGCTTCTGGTGGCGGTCCCGACGGCGACCCACACGGTCACGGCGGGCGAAACCCTCTACGGCATCGCGTCCCGCTACGGGCTGACCGTCCGCACGCTCTGGCGCAACAACGTATTCCTGAACGGCGGAAGCGAGATCTTCCCCGGCGACGTGCTTTACCTCGGCACGGAAGGCGAGCGCATCGGGGCGTACATGGTCGGCGGATACGTCTATCCGTTCGTGGACCTGACGCTCTACCGACAGACCCTGCCCCTGCTGTCCGGGATCATGCCGTTCACCTACGGGTTCCGCCCGGACGGGACGCTCATTCCGCTCGACGACGGGGAACTGCTGTACGAAGCGTTCTCCTACAGCGTTTCCCCGGTCATGCACCTGTCCACCCTGACCGACGACGGCAACTTCTCTTCGGCGCTCGCGTCCGCGCTCCTGCGGGACGAAACCGCCCAACAGACGCTGATCGGCGAACTGCTTGCGACCCTGCGCCGGAAGGGGTATTACGGTCTGGACGTGGATTTCGAGTTCCTCGGGGCGGAAAACGCACCGCTCTACGCCGCTTTCCTGACACGCGTGCGGGAAGCGCTCAATCCCGCCGGCTACCCGGTCCTCGCCGCCCTCGCGCCCAAGACCCGCGACGACCAGCCCGGCACGCTCTACGAGGGGCACGACTACGCCGCCATCGGGCAGGCGGTCAACTGCGTACTGTTAATGACCTACGAATGGGGGTACACCTACGGTCCGCCGATGGCGGTCTCCCCGATCCGACCGGTCCGCAGCGTCATCGAGTACGCGCTGACCCGCATTCCGGCGGAAAAGATCTTTTTGGGCGTTTCCAACTACGGCTACGACTTCACGCTCCCGTTCGTGCAGGGGCTTTCCATGGCGCGGTCGCTCTCGGTCGCCGAGGCTTTCCTGCTCGCCGGGGACGTCGGGGCGGAGATCCAATACGACGAGACCGTGCAGGCGCCGTTCTTCCGTTACACGTCCGACGGCGTCGAACACGTCGTCTGGTTCGAGGACGTGCGCTCGCTGGATGCGCGTCTGCGCCTGCTGCCGGAATACGGGCTGCGCGGGGCGCTCTACTGGAACTTCATGCGTCCCAACCCGCAGAACCTCGCCCTGCTCAACAACCTGCTGTATCCGCGTGTCCTCAACCTGTTCTGAATCGAAAAAAGGGACCGTCGTCACACGGTCCCTTTCGTCTGCTTTCATGCCCCGGCGGTCCTGCCCGCACAGGCAAATCCCTTCGTTTTAATCACCAAAAGGAAATTTTTTCGAGGATTTTCGGGAACCGGCGGCTCTCAGCCCCGGTCCCGCTTCTTTTTGCCCTTCCTTCGCACGGCAAACACGCCCGCCGCGGCAATAACCGCGACCGCGGCGACCGCAGCGGCGATCCCCGCGTACAGCCAACCGCGACCGCCCTCCTCCGACGCGGACGATTCGTCTGCGGAGGCGCTTTCCTCAGCGGAGGACGCGTCGGCGCCGTCATCGCCTTCACTTGCGTCGCCGACGCTCACGTCGATCGGCAGCAGCTCGACGGTTCCGCGATATGCCTCGCGGGAGAAATTTTCGATGCGCACCGCGAGGTCTAAATCGCGGTACAGGAAGGCGTTCTCCCCGTTTTGCTCCCGCAGTGCGTCGAGCAGACCGGACAGGTCGATCTCCCCGCTCTCATACTGCCCGAACAGGTCGTCCGCGTCCGCTCCGAACAATGCAAACCGCTTCTTCGCCTGCTCGACCAGCAACTTGACGCTCTCGCTCTCGTGCGCCGTGAAGGACAGCGCGTCGTTCTCGTAGACGGTTCCGCGCAGGAAATCCGCGTAGCCGTATTTCTCGTACGCGCTCCACTCGAAGTACGCGATGCCGTCCGCCCCGTAGAGCGGCGCCTGCTTTGCCTGCAGAGCGATCTCGTCCTCGGTGAAGGACATATACGCACCGCTGCCCATGACGAGGAAGGTCTTTTCGTTGCGGTACGGGGAGAATTTTTCGGTCGACGACCGCATAAGCCCCTCGCCGTAGGACATCGGGTAGATGCCGTCCACCAGCGCACGGTCCATCCACGTCCGGCTGTCCTGACAGTAGGACGCGAGCGCCGTGTCGTCCGCGACGGCGGCGGTCACATACAGGTCCGGGCGCAGGTCGTCGATCATGCCCCGCAGTTCCTCGAGGAATTCCGTGATCAGTCCCGCCCGGAACTGCACCCATTCGTTCCACTGCGGGTGCGAACGCAGCTGCGTGCCGATCTCGTCCACCGTCGACGCGGGCAGACCAGTCTTTTCGGCGAATTTCTGCTTGGTGATCTCGTCGTAGCCGTAATCCACGCTCCCGTCGAAATAGGGGTAGCGGATATAGTCGAATTCCAGCCCGGAAATATCGTAATGCTGGATGATATAGCGGACGTAGGCGCTGAAGTAGGCGCGGTACGCGTCGTTCGCCGGCGAGAAGAACGGGTCGAGGTTGGCGGTTTCGCGGTTCGTGGTCGTCTGCCACTCTTTCTGATAGCGCACGCCGCCGCTGTTCTGGAACACCGGGATACTCACGACCAGCTCGATGCCCTCCGCCCGGCACGCCTCGGCGTATACCGCGAGCAGATCCACGTTCTTGCACCGCGTGTCGACGCGGAAGGGGAATTCAATGCTTCCGCCTTCGCCGTCGTCCAGCGCTTCCGGCATGGGGACGATCGTGTGGTGTCCGTTGGAAACGCCCAGCCGAAGCTGATTGATCCCGACCTCCGCCATGCGGCGGACCGACGCGACCGCGCTCTCGGCGTTCAATTCGGTCGGGACGTACCAAACGCTGCGCACCCCGACCGGCGCACGCTCGGTCAGCCCGAGCCGGATCGGCGTGAGCCGCGCAAGCAGTTCGTCGCGAGCCGCAAACGACGGAAATCCGCCGTCCGCTTCGATCTGCGCGATCTCCGCCTCCGCGTCCGCGAGCTGCGCTTCGACGCCGTCGTAGTCCACCAGCCGCAGTTCTTCCTTCGCCGTTTCCAGCTCCCGCCGAATATCCGCAAGTTCCGCCCTCGCCGTGGTCATGAGCATCGGCGGCTCGTACCTGACGGTGACGCGAAGCCCGTCGAGTTCGCAGGACGCGCCGGGGATGAAGTAGGTCTTGAGCAGGTTGATGTCGGTTTTTTCGATGGCGGAGATCACATATCCGCCCTCGGGGACGGCGTTGTCGTTGCCGCCGGCGGACAGGATCCGTCCGTCCGCGCCGACGCAGACTTCGTAGCCGTAACCGTTGGTCCCGGTGGTTTCCCCGCGGTCGTAAAGGACGATAGTCTGCGCGTAGCGCACGTCGTTATAGGTCGTCGCCTGCAGGGTATACTCGTAGAACGGGTCGATCTCCCCCGCGGAGATCAGCACCCGCGAGCTGTACGCGTCGAAATAGACGTTCGAGCCGATCTCGCACGCGTCGTAAGGCAGTTTGCCGGGGTCGTCGCAGCCGGAAACCACCATGCCGCCCGCCGGAATGGCGAGATCCCTGCCCCGCGAATCCCCCGCCGGGATCTTTTCGATGACCTTGCCGTCCGCATCGACGACGATGTTCCAGCCGTACTGGTTCTGCCCGGTCGTTTCCGCGTTGCGGTAGACGATAAGGGTCTGTTCCCAGCGGGTGCCGTTGACGGCGTTGACCGGGAAGATGTGCGTCTCCTCCCCCTCCGCCGAGACCCCGAGCGGCAAAACGGGACCGAACAGCACGGATGTCAAAAGCAAGAGCGCCAGCGCCCGCAGACGGGCGAATCGGTGAGCATTCATGGATGATTTCCCTTTCCCTGCACAGACAAATTTCCTGTTTTGCACATTTTAGCATATCTTCCCCGCTTTGTCAACCGGCATTTCCCGCCCCGTGCGCTCTGTCTGCATCTTCCTCTTGACAACGACGCCGTTTTGCGGTAAAATAGGGCGAAGGACGCGAAAAAAACGGAGGGATCGGTATGCTGCTTGCGGCGGACATCGGAAATTCGAGCATCTCGTTCGGACTGTTCGACGGGGACGGAACGCTCCTGCACAAAAGCAAGGTCTCGGCGGAAAAGACCCGCACGGCGGACGAGTACGCGGTTCTGGTGGGCGGTCTGCTGAAGCTGCACGGCGTGTCGGCGCAGGACGTGACCGACTGCGTGCTGTCCTCCGTCGTGCCGACGCTGACGCGCAACCTGCGGGTTGCCCTGCGGACGCTGTTCGGCGTGCAGGCGTTGGAGGTCGGTCCGGGCATTCGGACCGGGCTGAATAGCCGCATCGAAAGCCAGGCGGAACTGGGCGCGGACCTCGTCGCGAACGCGGTCGCCGCCCTGGCGTCGTTTTCCCCGCCGGTGGTCGTCGTGGACGTCGGAACGGCGACGACGTTTACCGTGCTGGACGGGAACGGCACGCTGGAGGGCGCGGTGATCGCGCCGGGACTTCGGATGTCCATGGACGCGCTGTCCGCCGGTGCGTCGGAGCTGCCGGACGTTTCGCTGGTCCCGCCGAAGCGGCTGATCGGGAAGAATTCGCGGGAATCCATGAATATCGGCGTGCTGTACGGACACGCGTTCCTGATCGACGGCTTTCTGGATCGCTTCCGGGGGGCGCTCCGCACGCAGACGTTGACCGCCGTCGCGACCGGGGGGCTTGCCGAAACCGTCCTGACCTTCTGCCGTGCGCCGATGACCCACTGCCCGGACCTGACCCTGCGGGGACTGTACCTGCTTTGGAAGCGCAACCGCTGTCCTTCCGCGGACGCCGCCGGACCGAAAAACGCTTGAGCCCCAACCCACGCTATGAACGCGGGAAACCGCTTTCATAAATACACCGCCGCGCCGTACCCGCCATGCGGGACGTCAGCGGCAAAAAGGAGAAACCCCTATGCAAACCAACGCAAAAACCCTGTCAAAGACACAAAGCATCACCCTGCTTGGTCTTATGACCGCCCTTGTGGTTGTTCTGCAGCTGCTCGGTTCGTTTATCCATCTCGGACTCTTTTCCATCTCGCTCGTGCTGGTCCCGATCGTCATCGGCGCGACGCTGCTCGGTCCGCTCGCGGGCGGGTGGCTCGGTCTGGCGTTCGGCGTGACCGTCCTGATTTCCGGCGACGCGGCGTTCTTCATGGGCTTCAATGCCGCCGGGACGATTATCACGGTGCTGGTCAAAGGCGTCGCGGCGGGCGTCGCGGCGGGCTTCGTCTATTCCGCCCTGCAAAAGTGGAACCGCTGGGTCGCCATCCTTGCCGCGGCGCTCGTCTGCCCGGTCGTGAACACCGGCGTGTTCGTCGCCGGATGTTTCCTGTTCTTTTTCGGCGACCTCACTGCGGTCGCGGCGGAAGCCGGAGAAAACGTTTTCGCCTACATCTTTTTGGTGCTGGTGGGCGGGAACTTCCTGTTCGAGGTGCTGTTCAACCTCGTGCTTGCCCCGGTCATTCTCCGTTTGACGGAGATCGGTGAAAAAGTCTTTCGGCGAAGCCGCGGTCTTTCCGCGTAAGCCGAAGAAATCCATACGGAAAAGGCGTCGCCGGGTGGGGCGACGCCTTTTTCTTCAAAAAATCAGTTTTTCTTTCGCCGAAATCCGTCCCGGACCCGCTTGTACAGCTCGCAGAACACCAGCGGGAACGCGCACAGCCCCGCAGTGCACAGCCATTGCGCCGCGTCGAGCGGAACGGTCAGGAACAGCCGTCCGAGAAACGGGACCTGCACGACGGCGACCTGCATAGCGGTCCCGAGCAGGAACGAACCGAGCAGCCACGGGTTGGAGAACGGCGAAACCGTAAAGAGCGACGCGGAGGTCCGCATATTGAACGCGTGTACCAACTGCGACACCGCCAGCACCGTGAAAGCCATGGTCCGTCCGACGGCGAACCCGCCGGAGACCGCCCCGAACCCGAAGGCGAGCAGGGACAGGCAGCCGATCAGGATCCCTTCCGCGAAGATCTCCAGCCAACGCGGTGCGGGGAACAACGGCTCGTCGCGCCGTCCCGGCGGATGGCGCATCACGTCCCGCGCAGGCTTCTCCAGCCCGAGCGAAATGGCGGGCAGGGAGTCGGTCACGAGGTTGACCCAGAGGAGCTGGATCGCCTCGAGCGGGGAGGGCAGGGAGAGCAGAATACCGAGCAGGACCGTGACAATCTCGCCGATATTGCAGGAGAGCAGGAAATGCACGGCACGGCGGATGTTTCCGTAGATGGTCCGCCCCTCGCGGACGGATTCGACGACGGTGGAGAAGTTGTCGTCGGTCAGGATCAGGTCGGACGCTTCCCGTGCGACCTCCGTGCCGCCCTTGCCCATCGCGCAGCCGATGTCCGCCTTGCGGAGCGCCGGCGCGTCGTTGACCCCGTCGCCGGTCATGGCGACGACGAAGCCGTTCCTTCGGTACGCGTCGACGATCCGCATCTTGAAGGCGGGCGTGGTGCGGGCGAACACCGTGCAGGTGCGGACCTGCTCGGAAAGCTGTTCGTCGGACAGGTCCCGCAGTTCCGCCTCCGTGCGGCAGGTCTGCCCGTCCCGCAGGATCCCGAGCCGACGGGCGACGGCGGAGGCGGTCGAGGCGTGGTCGCCGGTGATCATGACCGGCAGGATCCCCGCGTCGGCGCACTGCCGAACCGCGTCCTCCACCCCTTCGCGGGGCGGATCCTCCATCCCGCAAAGCCCGAGGAAGCGAAAACGCTGCCGCAGCGGGTCCGCAGGGAGAACGTCCGATTCCGCGAGCGCAAACCCGATGACCCGTTTCGCGTCCTCCGTCATGCCCCGCATCGCGTCCGCTGCCTCCCGTGAAAGTCCGCCGCAAAGCCCCGCGAGCACGTCCGGCGCACCCTTCAGATAGGTCAAAAAGCGGTTCCCGGAACGGTGTACGGTCAGCATTCGCTTGACGTCCGAATCGAACGGCAGGGTCTTCACCCGCGGAAAGCGTTCGCGGAGGGCGTCCGGGTCCTTTCCCGCACGGACGGCGAACGCCCAGAGCGCTTCCTCGGTCGGGGACGCCCGGTCGTTGCAGAGGACGCACGCCCGTGCGACCTGTTCGCGGTCGCCGTACACGTCGGTGACGGTCATGCGGTTGCAGGTCAGCGTGCCGGTCTTATCCGAACAGATGACCCCGGCGCAGCCGAGCGTTTCCACCGCCGGGAGCCTGCGCACGATGGCGCGCTGCTTCGCCATGCGCTGTACGCCGAGCGACAGCACGACGGTCACGATGGCGGGCAGCCCCTCCGGGATCGCCGCGACGGCGAGGCTGACGCTCGTCAGGAACATATCCTTCGGCTCCAGCCCCTTCCAGAGGGAAAGCAGGAAGATGACCGCACAGATGCCGACGGTCAGGTTGCCGAACACCCCGGACAGCTTCGCGAGCCGCTGCTGCAGCGGGGTCTTCTCCCCCTCGCCCTCCAGCAGCGACGCGATGCTCCCCACGGCGGTGTCCATGCCGGTCTTGACCGCAACGAACAGCCCGCTCCCGGCGAGGACCGCCGTCCCGCCCCACACCGCGTTGACCACGTCGCCGGTCGGGGTCCCGGGCGGGAGCAGACGCGACGCGTCCTTGCGCACGCCGCCGGATTCGCCGGTCAGCGCCGATTCGTCCGTGAGCAGTCCGTCCGCTTCCAGCAGGCGACCGTCGCAGGGGACGATCTCCCCTTTCGACAGGCGGACGACGTCCCCGGGGACGACCTGTTCGCCGGGAATACACCGTTCGACCCCGTCCCGCAGGACCGTGCAGGTCGGCGCGGAGATGCGTTTGAGCGCTTCGAGCGCCTTTTCCGCCCGGCTCTCCTGGATCAGCGTGACGACGGCGTTGAGCAGGACGATGGCGAGGATGATGAACGGGTCGGGGCTCCATTCGCCGTTGAGGCGGTCGGCGGCGAAGGAGATGGCCGCCGCCGCGAGCAGGACCAGCGTCATGCGGTCGGCGAAGGCGGAGAAAAAGCGGAGAAGCGGGTGTTTTCGCCGGCGGGGACGCAGGGTGTTTGCGCCGTAGGTGCGCAGGCGGTCGGCGGCGTCGCGTCCGCGCAGACCGTTTCGGTCGGTTTTCAGTTCGCGCAGGAGGACTTCTTGTTCTTCAGAGTACCACACGTTGACAACCTTTCCTTTTGAGCGGAGATATATACGACTTCTTTTCGTTGCAGGAACAGCAGCAGGAGGTTCGGCAGGATCATCAGCGCGTTGAGCACGTCCGCCGCCGCCCAGAGCGCGTGCATCGGGACGAACGCCCCGAAGAATGCCGCCCCGACGGACAGCAGGCGGTAGACCGTCTGCCCGTGCGGCAGGGCGAGGAAGGTCAGGCAGACGTCGCTGTAATAGCACCAGCTGAGGATGGACGAAAAGGCGAACACCGCCGCGAGCAGCGTGAGCAGCAGGACGCCGAACGTCCCGAACGCATTCCCGAACAGCTCCGCCATTCGCAGGGGCTCCCCGCCCGCCGAAAGCAGTGCGAGCGCCGTCAGGGTGGAGACGAGGAACGTGTCGACGAGGATCTCAAACGCACCCCATTCCCCCTGCTTCTGCGGGTCGCTTTCGCCGGAGGACGCGTGCGCGAGCGGGGAGGAACCGACGCCCGCTTCGTTCGAGAACACCCCGCGTGCGAATCCCTCGCGCAGCGCCAGCGAAAGCAGGCTCCCGCTCACGCCGCCGACCGCCGCACGCACCCCGAACGCCTCCCGCAGGATCCGCAGGAACACGCCCGGCAGGGCGGGCAGATCGCACAGCAGGATCCACAGGACCGCGAGCAGGTAGAGCGCCGACGCCGCCGGGACGATGGCGGTGTTCAGCTTGCCGATGCGCTTCCGCCCGCCGAACAGGACGTAAGCGAGCAGCAGCGCGCACGCTCCGCCGCAGACCGGGGCGGAAACGCCCAGCGTGCCCGCCGCCTCCGTCAGCGCGCCGATCTGCGCGAGGTTGCCGACCCCGAACGAGGAACATACGCACAGCAGGGCGAACAGCACGCCGAGCGGTCGCAGTCCGAGGTCGGTAAGCCCGTAAGGCGCGCCGCCGGCATATCCGCCGTCCGGCAGTTTCCGACGATGGGCGACAGCGAGGTAGACCTCGGCGTACTTCAGCGCCATGCCGGTGATCCCGCTGACCCACATCCAGAACACGCTGCCCGCTCCGCCGACGGCGATCCCGTAAGCGACGCCGGTGATGCTCCCCACGCCGACCGTCCCGCCGAGCGCGGTGGATACCGAGGCGAGCAGGGTCCGCCGTCCCTCCTTTTTGCGGAACAGTCCGCCGACGGTATGGCGGCACAGGCGGATCGGATGGAGCTGGAAGAAGCCCGTCCGGACGGAGAACCAGAAGCCGCTGACGACCAGCAGCGCGATCATGGGGAATCCCCATAGGGCCTCCCGCAGGGTCTGCAGCATACGAAACTCCTTTCCGGTGCGCGAAGAACGCGTTTTTCGGTTGACAAATGCGAAAAAATGTGGTATCTTATCCGTAGAGAAAGAAACGGACGGCGCGGAAAGCGCCGAAAGAGATGGGACGGACGGCATTATGGCGGAAGCAATGTTTGCGAAGGCGGGACGCGGTTACGACCGCGCACAGGTGGACGCTTTCCTGCTGGAGATGAACCGCACCTGCGCGGAGAAGGAAACCGCGTGGGAGGACAAGCGGCGGGAACTGGAAACGGCGCTGGCGGAAGCGCAGGAAGAACTGAAGACCAAAGAAGCGGAATTTGAAGCGCGGGAGCGGGAACTGACCGAGGCGCTCGAAGCGAAGGAGCGGGAGTGCGAAACGCTGCAGGCGAGCATCGGACAGCGGATGCTGACTGCGGACGCACGTGCCGAGGAGATCCTCGCGCAAGCCCAACGGGAAGCGGCGGAACTGGTCGAAAAGGAGCGCTGCAAGGCGGAGCAGGAGACCGCACGCGCCGTCGCGGAGGTGCGCGCACGCTGCGCCGTGCTCGGGCAGGCGGCGGACCTGTTCGCCAAGCGCATCGGCGCGCTTTCGGCGGACCTGCGCAAGACGGAGACCGCCATCGGCGACGCGACGGAGGACCTGCGCCGCAAGACGCTCGGCAGTATGCAGTGAGCGACGTCCGTTCGGTCCGCGTTTCGGACGCGAAGCGCTGGGTGCCGGAGCTGCACGCGGGGGACACGCTGCTGCTGAGCGGGACGGTCTACACCGCCCGGGACGCGGCGCATAAGAAGATGGCGGAACTGCTCGCGGCGGGGGAGCCCCTGCCGTTCCCGCTGGAAGGCGCTTTCCTCTACTATGCCGGACCGACCCCGGCGCCGGAAGGCCGGGTGTGCGGCTCGTTCGGACCGACGACGTCCTGCCGCATGGACGCGTTCGCCCCGTCACTCTACCGGCTGGGTCTGCAAGGGACCGTCGGCAAGGGCGGTCGGAGCGCGGAGGTCGTGGACGCGATCCGGGAAACCGGCGGCATCTACCTCATTGCGGTCGGCGGCGCAGGCGCGTTCTACGCCAGCCGGATCGCTTCCTGCGAGGAGATCGCCTTCCCGGAACTGGGGTGCGAATCCGTCAAGCGGTTGGAATTTCGGGAATTCCCGCTGACCGTCGCGGTGGACGCGTACGGGAACGACCTGTTCAGGACACGCTCGGCGGAAGTCCCTCCGGCGGCGTCTCCCCGGGCGTGAGCGGGGAATCCACGGTCAATTCCTTCAGAAACGTGACCTCCGCGTCGAGGATGCAGGCGTTTCGGATCTCGTCGAAGCTGACGCTGCTCGTGCTTTCGAGCACCTCGTCCGTCTGCCGTTTCAGCCATGCGCGGAACGCCTCCTCCGCCTCCCGCTGCGCCTGCTCCGGCGTGACGGTCACGGTTTCCGGGGTATATTCGACGTAGGTCACGCTGGTGCTTCGGATCGGCGTCTCCGCGATCCCGAAAAGCAGGAACGGCTTTTCTTCGACCGTCGTGTCGAAGCTGTCGAACCGGCATTCCTCCGTCCGAAACAGATCCAGACGCTTGCCCAGCAGGGCGAGGGTCGTCTTTTTTTCGGTCCGCCCGGTGTAGTGCTTGACCGTGCGTTCCAGCGGAATGACGAACGAACAGCGTTCGTAGGTCTGCGCCTTGACGCTGCCGCGTGCGTGGTGCAGTCGGTAGACCCCCCGCCCGTCGATCGTGTAGCCGCTGACCAGCTTCTGTCCCGCCGTGACCACGTCCCCCGGGCGCACCAGCGCCGTCCCCGCCGCCACGTCCACCGAAAGGACGATGCCGTCCTCGGACGCGACGAGGTCGCATACCCCGTCGTTCGGGTCGATCTCCGGCGCGTGGGTGCGCTCGAGCAGTTCGACCTCGATGTGCGTGCCTTTGACGTTGATGGCGACGGAGGAAACCTCCCGAAAGTTCAGCAGGAACTCGTTCTGCACCCGCAGGATCGGAATATCCGGGATATAGCTCCCCACGCGGACCCCGCAGTCCGCGAGCGCCTCGACGACTTCCTCGTCCGTCAGCAGGACGTTCCCGTTGACCGACACCTTCCAAACGAACAGCTCCGCCCAGAACAGCAGCGCCAGCCCCAAAAACATCCCGACCAGCAGTCCCGGCCGCTTCCGATACCGGGCAAACAGGAACGGCAGCCCCCGCCTGCGAAGCAATTCCGCTTCCAGCCCCGCCTCCTTCGCCCCGGCGAACAGCCCCTCGGCGCAGGACAGGGAGGTCCGCAGCAGGACGGCGCCGTCCTCCTCCCGCCGGACGCGCCAGAACAGCACCCCGTCGGCGCTCAGCCGGTACAGGAACGGCAGGACGCCCTCTCCCCGCAGGCGGATATGGTACTCCCCGAACAGGGGGTGCAGAAAGCGGTACATCTCCTAACGCTCCTTTTCGGTTTCGTAGCGGACGGAGCGGATCTCCCCCTCGAGCACGATGCGGTTCTCCGAAAGGAAGGTCATCTCCAGGGCGTCGCCCTCAAAGACGATCCGCCGGTCCCCCGCGCCGACGGCGACCCGTTCCTCGCCGTATTCCAGCAGGCTGTCGATCCCCTCGGCGAGCAATCGGTTCCCATTGCGCCATTCGATGTAAACCCCTTCCGAACGGGGCAGTTTCTTCAGCAAAACCCGCCTCACGCGCCTTTCCGCGAACCGGGAAAAGGCATACCCCCGGTCGCATCAACAGTATATTGGTGCCGGAGGGATTTTATGAACCTGTCTGTCGGTCTGCGCCGGACGTCCCGGCTCCTTTTCCCGCTTTTTCCGCTTGCGCTGTTCGTCCTTTTGCTCGCGCACCCGTCGCTGTCCGCGTCCCTGACGCTCGGGCGGCTGACGTTTTTCGTCAAGGCGGTGTTCCCGTCTCTGTTCGGCTCGCTGTGCCTGTCCGGGCTGCTGGTGTCCTCCCCGCCTGCGCGGGCGCTCTACCGCTTTCCGTTCGGCGTGGAGCTGACCGGGCTTGCGCTCGGCGTGCTGTGCGGGTTCCCGGTCGGCGCACGGACGGCGGTGCAGTTGTACGAGGAAGGGCGTATCTCCAAAGCCCGTGCGGAATTCCTGTGCGGGTTTTCCAATCTCGCCTCCCTGCCGTTCCTCGTCGGCGTGGTCGGCAGTACGCTGTTCGGGGACGTCGGGTTCGGCGTCCGGCTCGCCGTTCTGCAGCTGCTCGCCGCCCTGCTCGCGGCGGGCGTGCTGTTCGCCGTCCTCCGCCCGTCCTGCGGCGGGGTGCGCGTCCCGTCGGCGCGGACGGACGTCGGCGTCGGCGCGGTCGCACGGGCGGTCGCGGGGAGCGCGCACACCATGCTCGAACTCGGCGGAATGCTGGTGTTCTTCGGCGCGTCGGCGGACCTGCTGCTGCAAATTTCCGGGCTTTCGCCGGACGGCGTCGGGGCGGCGGTCCTGCAGGGGCTGCTGGAATTTTCCTCCGGGGTCGGTCGGGCGGCGGAGATCGGCGGGAGAACCGGCAGACTGCTCGCGGCGGGGACCGTCGGCTGCGCGGGGCTTTGCGTGTGCGCGCAGGTCGCCTCGGTGACGCGTGGGAAGCTGTCCCTGCGCCCCTACCTGCTCGGAAAACTGCTGACCGGCGCATTTTTGCTGCTGTTTGCGGCACTTTTCGCTTGACAAACCCGACGAAAAGGGATATAATGGAAAAAACGGAAAGGGAGGCGGTCGAACGTGCTGCTCGCTTTCGGCGCGGCGGGCGCATTGCTGTCCGCGCTCTGCTGCGTGCTTTGGGACATCTCCAAGGTGTGGCTCCTGCCGGCGTTCATCGGGCTGTCCGTCGCGTATCTCGCGGGGATCATCCTGCTGTACGTCCTGTTCCTGCTGATCGTTTCCCTGTTCCTGCGTCCGAAGACCCCGTTGGAGCGGGAACACCCGGTCGCACGGTGGATCCTGGTGGAAACGCTGCGTGCGGTCTGCGCGGCGTCCCGGGTGACCGTGCGGGTGGAGGGCGCCGAAAAGCTGCCGGACGAACCGCTTCTGCTGGTTTCCAACCACCGTTCCATGTTCGACCCGATCGTCGCCGTCGCCGCTTTCCCGCGCCGACCGCTGTCCTTCGTCGCCAAGCCGGAGCTCCTGCGCGCCCCGCTTATCGGGAAATTTGCGCGCTACTGCGGCTTTCTCGCGATCGACCGCACGGATGCGCGGAACGCCGTCCGCACGGTCCACGCCGCCGCCGACCAGCTTTCTCGCGGCGTCTGCTCGATGGGCGTGTACCCGGAAGGCACCCGCAACCGGCTCCGAAAGGGTTCGCCGAAGGACCAGCCGCTCCCGACGCTGCTGCCGTTTCACGACGGCGTGCTGATGATCGCGCAGAAGGCGAAAGTCCCCGTCGCCGTCGTCGCGACGCACGGGACCGCCGAAGTCACGCGCAACTTCCCGTTTCGGCGCACGAAGGTGACGCTGACGGTCTGCGGCGTGCTGCCGGTCGAGGAGGTGCTCTCCCTGCGGACCGCGGCGCTGAGCGAACGCGTTTCATCGCTCCTGGAGGACGCCCTGAAAACCCCATAAAACGAATTGCTTTCGCGATACACCCGCAAAAGAAAGGAATGGTCATACCAAAATGAACGCAAAGTACATCTTTCGCGCCGTCCTGCTTTGCCTGCTCGCGGCGATCCTGCTCTGCGCCTGCGCCGGGGATCCCCAGCCTGCGGAGAGCGGCGAGGAAACCGGCGGTGAAGAAACCGACGGCGAAGCGGTGAGCGGCACGGAGACAAGCGACGAGACCAGCAGCGACGCAACCAGCAGCGAACCGCCGAGGGAGGCAGCTTACATGGAGTACGAGATCCCGGAGAACTACAACGACGCCTATACCGACACGTTCGCCGAAAACCTCGGCGCGACCGACGGGATCGATTACAAGAAGATGCGGGTCGTCTGCAACGAGACGAGCGGCGTCTATTCGATCTATTACGATTACCCCGAGGGCGGTTCCTATATGACGCAGTTGGTCAGAAAGCGCTGGGGGATGTATATGCTCGGCGCCATCCAGCACACGGACGCGGCGGGCGTCATGGCGCAGATCATCGGCGCGTCTACCGACTTTGAATGGGTCCTGCGGTGCGGACCGGATACCGGTTCGAGCGGCACCTTCCGCGGCGGAAACCACGGCGACTACACCGCGACCGACTGGACCGCCGAGGATACCACGAAAACCAACGACCACTTCATCGACATGACCTTCTACGACGGCAAGACCGGCGAAAAGCTGGAACCGAAGGACGGCGAAACGCTGACCGCCGACGGGCTTCGCGTGGTCATCCACAACAACATCTACGCCGGCGAATATACGCAGGACAACGTGATGATCAACGTCGAAAAGCTCTACCTGTTCAACGGAGAGGACGTGTTCGTCCAATCCAAGCTGTATATGACGCGGAACGTCTACTTCCAGATGTCCTATACCTGCATGATGCCGATCATGAAGCAGTACGGCAACTGGACGAAATTCTACAACACCGACGGCACGGAAAAACTGGTCCAGACCCCGCTGACCGGCACGAGCAACTACGGCAACAACTTCAACGACGGCAACAACGCCTGCAAGGTCGAAATGTGGGGCGAGCAGGCCCCCGCCTACCACATGACCATGCAGATCTATAACCCCGACGACCAGTTCTACCGCTCGACCGATTACGTCAAGCTCTGGGACATGAACCCCAGTTCCAACAAGCTCTACTTCTCTTCCTTTGCGCTCGGCACGCCGTCCCTCGTCAAGAAGGGCACCGAGTGGACCTTCGTCAGCAGTTGGAGCTTCTCCTATCAGCCGGACTTCGTTTCCCCGACCGAGCCGGACGAGCAACTGGGCTTCTGAAACGACGCATACGCCAAACAAAAAGGGCTTGTCGTAGACAAATAAGAATACTGTTCCGCAGGCGGACACGTGCCGCCGAAGGGGCACCTCAAGAGAAAAACGGCGATGGCGGCGTCAGAAGTGGCGCAAGCCGAGCCGTTTTTCGACGAAAGGGGGGTTTTTGGGGGGGGGAAAACACGGAACAAGGCGAAGCATGACGAAGTCTCATGACGAAGTCCCATGACGAAGTCATTACGAGCCGCCGTGATCGTGTTTGCCCCCTCAAAACCGAGCCAGCCCGACGTTTTTACGTTTGGGGCTTGACAAGCCGTCCCGCAAGGGGTATACTTTTTTACGGTCATTACGAAACGGAGTGAATACGCGATGGAAGAGATCAGACAACAGGTGTACGTCGGCGAGCGTCCGCTGTTTCACGGAACCGACCTCGAACTGCACGACACCATCTTCACCGACGGCGAGTCGCCGCTGAAGGAAAGCCGGGACGTCCGGCTGTACAACTGTATGTTTCAATGGAAATATCCGCTCTGGTACGCGAAAAACATCTACGCGAAGGACTGTACCTGGCTGGAAATGGCCCGTTCCGGCGTGTGGTACACGGACAACATCACGCTCGAGGACTGCGTGCTGGACGCCCCGAAGAACTTCCGACGGTGCCGCGGCGTGACCCTGAAAAACGTCTCGTTTTCGCAGGCGGCGGAGACGCTCTGGACCTGCGAGGACGTTTCGCTCGAACGCGTCACGGCGAAGGGCGACTACTTCGGCATGAACAGCCATAACCTGCGGATCCAAGATTTCACGCTCTACGGCAACTACGCCTTCGACGGCGCGAGCGACATCGAAGTGCGGCACGCGAAGATGCTCTCCAAGGACGCGTTCTGGAACACGCAAAACGTCACGGTTTACGACAGCTTCCTTTCCGGCGAATACCTCGGCTGGAACTCAAAAAACCTGACCTTCGTCAACTGCACCATCGAAAGCCTGCAAGGGCTTTGCTACATTGAAAACCTCACCCTGAAAAACTGCAAACTGCTCAACACCACGCTCTCCTTTGAATACTCCACCGTCGACGCGGAGATCAAAGGACGGGTGGAAAGCGTGTTCAACCCGTCCGGCGGCGTGATCCGGGCGGACGAGATCGGGGAGCTGACGATGGACCCGCAGCGCATCGACCCGTCCAAAACCGTCGTCCTCACCGGTCCCGACGCGAAGAAAGGGGACCCGGCATGACCGACGAGCGCTTCGACCTGCCGATCGACCGGCGACAGACCAATTCGCTGAAATGGGACGTCGGGGCAGACGAACTGCCCATGTGGGTGGCGGACATGGACTTCCCCACGGCGCCCGCGGTGCGGGACGCGATCGAACGCCGTGCGCGGCACGGGGTGTTCGGCTACGCGACGGTCACGGACGCGTGGTACGACGCGTATCGGACGTGGTGGGCGACCCGCCACGGCTTTGCGATCGAACGGGAATGGCTGATCTTCTGCACCGGCGTGGTGCCGGCGATCTCCACGACCGTCCGCAAGCTGACGACCCCGGCGGAAAAGGTGGTCGTGATGACCCCGGTCTACAACATCTTTTTCAATTCCATCGAAAACAACGGGCGACGCGTGCTGGAATGCCCGCTGGTCTACGACGGGCACGCGTACGGGATCGACTTTTCCGCCCTCGAAGCGGCGCTTTCCGACCCGCAGGCGACCCTGCTGCTGCTCTGCAACCCGCATAACCCGGTCGGGAAACTGTGGGACCGCGAAACGCTTGCCCGCATCGGCGAACTGTGCAGGGCGCATTCCGTCACGGTGCTGTCCGACGAGATTCACTGCGACCTGACCGACCCGGGGTGCGCGTATGTGCCGTTCGCGTCGGTTTCGGACGTGTGCCGGGAGATCAGCGTCACCTGCCTTGCGCCGACGAAAGCGTTTAACCTCGCGGGACTGCAAACGGCGGCGGCGGTCGTGCCGAATCCGGCGCTGCGGCACCGCGTGGACCGCGCTTTGAACACGGACGAGGTCGCCGAACCGAACGCGTTCGCCGTCGACGCCACGGTCGCCGCCTTCACGCGGGGCGGGGACTGGCTGAACGATCTGCGGCAGTACCTCTTTGCAAACAAACGCACCGTCGCGGACTTCCTCGCAAAGGAACTTCCGCAGATCAAACTGCTCCCCTCGCAGGCGACCTATCTGCTCTGGCTGGACTGCGGCGAACTTCCGGGGGACACGACGGCGCTCGCGCACTTCCTGCGGGAGCGGACCGGGCTTTACCTCTCCGCCGGCGCACAGTACGGCGGCAACGGGTCGCGCTTCCTGCGCCTGAATATCGCCTGTCCGCGAAGCACGCTGCTCGACGGTCTCGACCGCCTGCGCCGGGGCGTCCGAGCGTACCGCGGAGAATGACGAACGCAAAAAACGGTTCCGTGTCCCCGTAAACGGGGCGCGGAACCGTTTTCCCATGCGATCGCTTATGACGTTTCCCGGTTTTCCGCCAGCCAGCGGACAAACGAGAGGACCAACCGCCGTTCCCGGTCGGTCAGACGCGAGATCCGTTCGAGCAGTTCGGTTCGCAAATAGGCTTCGGACGCCGTCGCACTGCCGGAGAGCAGCTCCCCCGGGTCGCAGGAAAGCAGCGACGCGACCGCCGAAAGCAACTCCAGACTGATCTTGGTGACCCCCCGCTCGACCTGGCTCACATACCCGACAGAAACCCCCAAACATTCGGCAAGCCGCTCCTGCGTAAGGTTGTTTTGCTTTCGCTTTTCCCGGATCCTTCCCCCGATCAGGCGATAATCCACCGCGTACTTCATGCCTTTCTCCTCCCGTCCGTTTGCTTCAATTTTGTACCTTCTCAATGCCAGTATACATGGTTTTATGCAAAAAATAAGACACTTATAAATTAAATTATATCTATTACTGTTGACAAATGCAGAAATCTGTTGTATACTGTATTTCCAAAAAAATTGCGAAAGCCCCTTGACTCTCCGGTACCCTTTCGGTTTATACTGTGCGTAAGGCGCCGAAACGCAAGGGGCGCATACGGAAAAAGCGGGACGGATAAGGGGGGGGGAACGGCATGGCAACGATCGGGGAACGCATCCGGGAGCTGCGGACGGAAAAGCAGGTCACGCAGGAACGGTTGGCGAATTTTCTCGGCGTCACGCCGCAGGCGGTCAGCAGGTGGGAGCGGGAAGGGGTTTGCCCGAATCTGGAATTGCTTCCGAGGCTGGCGAAGTTTTTCGGCGTCAGCACGGACTATCTGCTGGGGTTGATCGAGCGGTCGTGAACCGGCGGGAACGATTTTGACCGTCGGCTTTTTCGTCACGGATGCAGGCGAAACGGACGTTGGTCGGAAACAAAAAAATAAAATCATGTTTCGGAGGCGGACATGCGCCGACTCCGAAACACCTCAAGAGAAAACCGGCGAAGGCGGCGTCAGAAGTGGCGCAAGCCAAGCCGGTTTTCGACCAAAGGGGGGCATTTGGGGGGAAAACGCAGAGCAAGACATCGCTGCGACAAAGTCGCCGGCGATGGCGATGCGATTGCGTTTTCCCCCCAAACTAAAAAAACTTCCGCAAAAGATATTGACAAATCCCATTTCCTGTGCTATACTGTGCCGGTAAGGGAAATTGACTGGTCAACATTTGACGAAAAACGGCGCGAAAGCGCGTCTGAAAGGAGGGGTTGTCGTGATCGAACGGGAAGGCGTCGTCATCAGCAGTTTTCTGCGCATTTCCAACTCTCTGACGACCCTGCAGAAGAACCTCGAGCGGGCAAAATCCCTTCGGGCAAGACCCCTCAACCTCAAGAACGGCGAAGTGCTGGTCATGTACCTGTTCTACGACAACCCGGACGGGCTTTCGGCGGAGCAGCTCTCCCGCGTCTGTATGCTCGACCGGTCCCTGATCTCGCGCAGTCTGCGCTCGCTGAGCCTCAAGCGGCTGATCACCTGTCCGCGTGTGGCGGAAGGCAAGCGGCGGTACGGCAGTAAACTGATCCTGACGGAGGAAGGGCGGCGCGTCGGCGGCATCGTCAAGCAGCACGTCCGGGAAGCGCAGGCGTTCCTGCGGGAAGGGATCACCGACGAGGAGCTGGAGATCATGTACAGCACCCTCGAAAAACTCTGCGCACGGTTCGAGGAATACAACCGAATGACCCGTGCGGAGCTGAAATCGAAAAAAGAAAGTATATAAAACACCATCATTAAGGAGAATGACACATGGTACTCGAAAAAGTGCAGGAAATGCTTGCGGAAAAGCTGGGCGTCCCGGCGGAAGAAATCACGGCGGAATCCGAATTTTCCGCGCTCGGTCTGGACTCTCTGGATTTTGCGGAAATGCTGATGACCGTTGAAACGGAATTCGGCGTATCCATCGAAGCGGACCCGTCCATCAAGACGGTCGGCTCGCTGGTCGAAAAGATCGAAGAGCTGCAAAAGAAGGGATCGTAATGAATTCCCCGCTCTGTGAGCTGCTGCATATCCGCTATCCCGTCCTGCAGGGCGGGATGGCGTGGATCTCGGACGGGAAGCTCGCCGCAGCCGTCTCGGAAGGCGGCGGACTGGGCATCATCTCGGCGATGAACGCCGGGGCGGACTACCTCAGGGAGCAGATCCGCCTCGCCCGTTCGCTGACGGACCGCCCGTTCGGCGTGAACGTCATGCTTATGAGCCCGCACGCGGAGGAAGTCGCGCAGGCGGTGATCGACGAGAAAGTTCCCGTCGTCACGACCGGCGCCGGCTCTCCGGCGAAGTTCCTCCCCGCCTGGAAATCGGCGGGGATCCTCGTGCTGCCCGTCGTCGCTTCGGTCGCGTCCGCCGTCATGGCGGAGCGGGCGGGCGCGGACGCGGTGATCGCGGAAGGGCAGGAGTCCGGCGGACATATCGGCGAGCTGACGACCATGGCGCTGGTGCCGCAGGTGTGCGACGCGGTCAAGGTCCCGGTGCTTGCCGCCGGCGGGATCGCCGACGGGCGCGGAATGGCCGCCGCCTTCATGCTCGGCGCCTGCGGGATCCAGATGGGCACCCGTTTCCTGGTCGCGGCGGAATGCGGCGTACATCAAAACTATAAGGACATGGTTCTCCGCGCCACGGACGTTTCCACGACCACGACCGGCAGACGGTTCGGCGGGAACACCTGCCGCTGCCTGAAAAACCCGTTCAGCCGTCACTTCCTGCAGGTGGAATATCAGCCGGAAACCACGGCGGAGGACGTCGCGGACCTCGGCGTCGGCGCGCTGCGTCTCGCCGCCGTGGAGGGCGACACGAAGAACGGCAGTTTCCTCGCCGGTCAGATCGCCGGGCTCGTCCGGAAGGAACAACCTGCGGCGGAGATCCTGCGCGAGGTCTGCGAACAGTGCGACGCCCTTTTGAG
>CANQVQ010000003.1 GCA_947627335.1 uncultured Clostridia bacterium
AGCAGGTTGCCGAGGATAACGCACAGGTCCAGTTCCGAAACCGAGAGGGACACCGGAATCTTCGCTTCCGCCTTGACCCGGATCTGCTTTTCGGAAGCGAGGGAGAGCTTGCTGTTGAGGATCGCGTCCACCATCTTGTTTCCGGTCTTGAGGACCGTTTCCACATTGGTCAGGTCGTCGTCCAGCATATCGAGGTACCGGGCGATCTCGCCGTATTCGCCGTTCGCCGCGTGGACCTTCATGGTCTGGATATGGTGTCGGTAATCGTGCCGCCAGCCGCGCATCTTCGTATACATATTTTCCACTTCGTTGTAGTATTTCTGCAGGATCTCGTTCTCAAAGGAAGCGACCCTTTTGGCGATCAGTTTGTCCAACAGCATGGCGTGCCCCTTACAGATATTTGATCAGTGAAGCGTGGATGTCGTCGTACATCCCGCGGCTGACGGGAATGCGTGCGCCGTCCAGCGTCGTAAGAAACGTGCGGGTGATCTTTTTGACGTATTTCAGGTTTACCGCGAAGGAGCGGTGCACCCTGAAAAAGGTCTCGTCCAGACTTTCACAGAGTTTCCCAAGGGACAGGCGTGTGCGGTAATTCCCATGCACGGTATGGACGACGACGTACACGTTTTCCGCTTCGGCATAGACGATGTCCGCCAGCGGCACCTTGACGCTTCCCTCCGCCGTGGAAAGCAGGACGGAACGCTGCCGGTATTCCAGATTGTACACGGCCTTGTCCAGCACGGGGAAGAGTTTCGGCGCCTCCACCGGCTTGATCAGGTAGTGAAGCGCGGATACGTCGAACCCGTCGCTGAAGTATTCGTAAAACCCGGTGATAAAGACGATCTGCACGGTGGCGTTCTCGCGCCGTACCGCTTTGGCAAGTTCGATCCCGCTGATACCGGGCATTTCGATGTCCAGCAGCAGGAGGTCGAAGTCCTTTTCCTCGGCGTAATCGAACAGGAAAGGGTTCGCTTCCGCGTACTGCTTCACCGTGAGCAGGTGGCGGTTCCGTTTCGCCCAGGTATGGACGAGTTCGGCGAGGTAGTCGCGTTGCTTCGCGTCGTCGTCGACGATGGCGAGTTTGTAGGGCATACGGCGCGCTCCTTTCCCGGGGTGGAATCCCCCTGCGTCAATTATAGCGCAGGGCGGACGAAAAAGCAAGCGTTTTCGGAAAATGCCGTGTCAACGGTGCGTGAAGTTGCCGGATTTCCAAACCTTGCAAACCCATATAATATTCAACTGTTTTCAGTATTTGATTCCTCCTCTCTTATGGGAACACCTGCTAACGTTTAGAAGAAAGAATTTGACGTCTGAAGTGTTTAACATCGCATTTTGCTTTGCAAAATCGCCGCTCGTGGCTTTGCATATCATCCGTCTTGTCACTTTTTTCAATACAAGGCTCTGCGGATGCTCTCCTGCGGTCATTTCCAACTTACAAGTAGCATACGAGGAGGAACACTATGCAGAAGACTGCCAGAGCGATATAATTCATCATCGCGTTTTTCCGTTCGTGATTTCCATGGATTTCCCGGTGGTGACGTCGACGATTGCAAGGTCCTCGTTGCCGCGTTCCGAGGAAAAGGCGTTGTGGAAATTCAGATACGTCCGGTACTGGATATACAGCACCTCCCCGTCCGCAAAGACGTAGTCGATGCGGTCGGGCTTCCCATCATGCGCGCCGTGATAGACGAGTTCGGGGGCTCCGCCAAATTCCTTGACGCGATACACGTTCCCGCAGGTGGGGTTGTCGCGGGAAAGGTATTCGTAGAGTTCATCGTCCTCCTGATAGACCTCTATCTGGGACCGATCCTCACAGCAGTAATAGATGTAGCCCGCACTCACCCAGTAATGGAGGGCGGAAGGGATCGCCGCGACGTCCACCATCTGATTGCCTTCCAATTTCCGCAGAACGCCCGTGTCGTAGTCGTAATCGTACAGCTCCCCTCCGAAATTCGTCAGAAAGGTGACGTCCTCCACGACTGCGGACTTTTTCCCAAAATCTTCCGAAAAGCGGTACAGCGTAAGCGTTTCCAGATCGTGCAGGTAAACCGTATCCCCGCTCGCGTAGTAGTTCGCGTTCGCGGGGTCCGTCAGCCGTTCGCTCCGTTCCGACGAATATGCGTACCGCCACAGGGAATACTGGGGCTTGTCGTCGACGTATTCCGTTTTTACCCAGTAAAGCCCTTTGTCCGTGTCGGAAAGCAGGGCGGCGTCGCTTGGGATCGAGAGCCTTTTCGCATTGTCCCCGTCCAAATCGGAAAAATACGTCTCCCCTTCTCCGAATTGCGGGGCAAAAAACAGGTGGTTCGCGCTGAAGGAGATTCTATTTCCCTGCGAAAACAGGCAGGATTCATGCGTACAGAACACATCGTGGCACGCGTAGGAGAATTTGCCGCTCAATTTATCGTATTCCATGAGCGTCCAAACATATTTGTCGGTCGCGTAATTGAAAATCATGCGCGTCGGCGTATTCGCGCACAGCAAGGTCCCGTCCTTCCCGTGCAGGCAGGCGACCGAGCCGTCCTGCGAGAGTTGTTTCAGCCCGTCCTCACCAATGGATCGATAATATGAGGAAACGAATTCCGTTTGCAGAAGCCCTGTTTCGGCGGGACCCGCCTCGCCTTGCAAGGGATCGGGATCGGAATAGGAGTAATCCGCCGAGCAGGATGAAAAGAAGAACAGAAACAGCGACAGGCATATCGAAATCACCTTTTTCATACAGACCTCCCCGGTTAAAATAATAAAAATACGGTAAACAGGACCGCCGACGACAGCAGGAACGTGAGCGCCTTGCTTTTGGTCACGCGGGAGAAAGCCGCGACGCCCAGCGAAAATCCGCACGCCGAAACGCACGTTGCCGCCGCCCGCAGGAGCGCGCAGGCAAAAAGCGGAAGGGAATCTAAAAAGGAGACGCCTTCGATGCTGGAAGCGCGGGCCGTGCACAGCGGCAAGGAAGCATAGCCGGCGATCATCGCGGCGTCGATCGCGGAAAACGCGAAAGCGCAGACCGCCGAAAACCCGATGCAAAACGTCAGTTTCGACTTCCGCAGCGCCCTGCGGTCGCAAACCGCGTACAGCAGGTGCATTCGGTTTCGATACTCGTCGCCGAAAAGACCGCACATGGCCGCGACAAGCAAAAGCCCGAGCGCAACGTCGACCCGAAACGCAAAAAGTTGATTCCAGCCGGTATCATACAGCACGGACGGTTGTTTCCCATCCTCGGTCTGCGACCGAAGATACGCCAGCCGCTCCCGCACCCGGACGAGCGCTTTCTCATTTTGCTCCGCCTCGTAGAAACGGACGAGATACCTTCCCATTTCGCTGCTCGTCACTTCCCCGGCACGGTACTTTCGTTCCATCTCCTCCTTTTGCCCCATGACCGCGTATAGTTCGGAGAGTTCGCCGTCAAGCGCTTCCTGCTTTTCCGCGGTATAGTCCCCTTCGATGGAGGTCAGATAGGAACGGTATTTCTGTTCCGTATAGGTAGGCGTAAAGCCGTACACTTGCGCCGAAACATACAGCTTGAGGAGGACCGCGCCCACCAGTACCGGCAGGATCCTGTTGGCGAACAGCTGCTTTTGCCACTCGTAGGCGGACACGCTCTTGACACGGGTTCGGCGACGGGTGCGGCGCGGGACGGCGATCCGGAACGCCCTGTATTCCGCCGGTCTGTTTCGGTGCAGGACAAAAACCGCGCAGAGCGCAAGGGCGCAAAGCAGATACAGCAGAGAAACGACGACCATGCCGTACAGCACGATCCCGCCCACTACGACGGGATAGATATGCGCAAACAGCGTATTCCCATCGCAAAGGGACGCGAAGCTGCCGATGTTCCAAAGACTGCCCGCGACATACGGGTTCCCGATTTTGCCCGCGTACTGCGCCGCCACGACAACGACCGCACCGACCAGTGAAAACACGCGGTTTCCGCTGTATTTCCCGACGATGCAGGATACCATGCAGACGAAAAAGCAGGCGAGGAGCAGGAACGCCGAAAGGACGCCGACCGCTTCCGATACGGTCAGGGGCAAAGGGAACAGGTAGAACGGTTCGCTGTTCTGCAGGAATGCGGCGAACGCGGAAAACCCGCTCGACACGGCGTACACCGCGACCGAAAGGACCACGGACGATACGCTCGCGACCGTGCAGCAGACCGCGCAAACGACGGTTTTCGCGAAGAAGCGGCGCCGCCTGCCGAATCTTGCGGAGCGAAACAGCAGTTCGTTTCCGCGTTCCCGGTCGCTGAAAGCCGCCGTCGAGCCGAGGAACGCGCCGAAAAGCAGGAGCGGGAGGAGCAGCGCGGACAGGGTCTTAAAAAGCGATTCCAATCCGTGCATATCCGCTTGCCCCAAGCGGAGCGTTTTGTTCTTTTCGTAAACCGCGAGGAGCATCTCATTGACGGCGTTCCCCCCGTCGTTTCCGACGGATTGCTGTTTTTTTAGTTCGCCGATGGTTCGTTCCAGCTTGTCGATATAGAAACGCTGCCGGTTTATCCGTTCAAAAGCGATCCGGTACTGCTCGAATTCGACCCTCCATTCCGGCGCGGCGACACCCGCGTATGCGTCGGGGGAATCGGCGTATGCTTCATACGCATCCTGGAGCGCCTGATACCGCGCAAGAACCGACTGCGGGTCCTGCCGGTATTCCTCCGCGATCCGCTGGACCGCGGCAGCGTCGTACGGCGGCTCCTCCGCAAAAACGAAGCCGAGGAACGCGGAAACGGCGAGCAGCAGCAGGAGCATCCCCGCAAATCCCCTGCCGAGGACCGTCTTTTTCAACTCATACCCGATCTGTCTCATGCTCGTCCCCGTATAGCAGCATATATGCGTCCTCGAGCGTCGGTTCCGCTTCCGCCGCCGTTTCCGTCGGTTTGGCGGAAGAAAGCAGGCGGCAGCTCGTTTTTCCGCCCTCGCTGTTGATCGCGATCACGCGGAAACGCGCTTTCAAATCCCGAAGCGCGTCGCCGTCGACGGCGCAGGACCAAACCGATCCCCGTGCGGTTTCCGCCAAAACGTTCGGTTCTCCGCAGAAAATGGTTTTCCCCTTTTTCAGGCAGATCACCCCGTTGGCGATGTGCTCGATGTCGCCGATGATGTGCGTCGCGAGCAGGATCGTCCTGCCGAAGGACTGCTCCGCGATGAAGTTTTTCACCAAAACCCGTTGCCCGGGGTCCAACCCCGCCGTCGGTTCGTCCAAAAGCACGATCTCCGGTTCGCCCAAGAACGCCTGGATCAGCATCAGCCGCTGCTTCATGCCCCCCGAAAGCGAGGAGATTTTTCGGTCCTTCACGTCGTCAAGTTCAAACTTACCGAGGAGGGAATCGATCTGCGCCGACGCCGCTTTTCGGTCGATCCCCTTCAAAACCGCCATATAGCGCAAAAAATCCAGGCAGGAAAATGCGGGGATCATCTCGCAGTACTGCGGCATATAGCCGATGCGGGCGCGGAACCGACCGTCTTCCCGTTTTATTTTTTCGCCGTCAAAAAGGATCTCGCCGCCGTCCCGCCGAATATTATCGGTCAGGATGTTCATGAACGTCGTTTTGCCCGACCCGTTCGGACCGAGCAGCCCGTAAACGCCCTCGCCCATGCGGCAGCTGAAATCGCAGATTGCCGGTATTTTGCCGTAGGATTTACGAATCTCTTTTATCTCCAGCATCTGTCTCGTCCCTATTCCGCCACATCTATCGTTTTATATCGTTTTATGCCTTTTGAACCTATATAGAATAACATCACGCACTTTCCCCGCATAGACGACTTTGATGGGTTCGTGCTTTGAAATCGTTATTGGGTTTCTGCCTGCACTTTATTATATATCACGGCGTCATATGCGGTGTCAAGTGGTTTTGAAATTTTTTGCTGAAAGCGAGGGGATTTCGTTCTATGTCATGCCTCACGGCGGACGACCGCCAAGGCGTCCGGATCGGGAATTTCCCGTTTCCGTCGTCGGGTTTTTTGAAAAGCGGGCAAACCGGTTGCCCGGGGGTAGATTTCTTCACATTTTCATGGTACAATATACAGCATACACCGTACCGCATTGCATCCCCCATCAAAAACAACCGGCAGGAGACGCGAAAATGGCGAACTTTACGAAGAAAGCAATTCAAGAGTCCTTTCTGAAATTACTGACGGAGCGACCGCTGTCCAAAATCACGGTGAAGGATATTGTGGCGGACTGCGGCATCAACCGCAATACCTTTTACTACTACTTCGAGGATCTGCCCAAACTGATCGAAAGCATCGTCGAGGACGACGCCGAGCAGATGATCCGTTCCTATCCCACCATCGAGAAATTCGAGGACTGTCTGGACGCGTCGATCACGCTTGCGCTCGCGAAAAAGCGTGCGGTGCTGCACATCTATCACTCGGCGAACCGGGAAATCTATGAGATGTACCTCTGGAAAGTCTGCGATCATACGGTCAACGCCTACGTCACGTCCGTCCTGCGTGGGAAAAAGGTTCGGGAGGGCGACCTTGCGATCGTCAAGGAGTACCTGTCCGGGCTTGCGTTCGGCATCTTTTCCAGATGGCTGAAAAACGATATGGACGACGACATCCGAAGTATGCTTTCCCGCCTTTTGGAGATCAAAAAGGGGATGATCGAAGATCTGATCCTGTGCTGCGTGGAGGAATAAGTCGAATTTAGTCATTTTTTGTCCCGTGTCTGATAATCGGACACGGGACCTTTTTTGTCTGTAGGCAGAACCGGACCGGGCGACTATACTGGTGACAAACGGGCAAAGGAGGTTTGCTTCTATGAAGATGCGTTCCGTAGCGCCGATGCGGATCGCGAAGATCGGGTACATCGTCATGTCCGCCCTGTTTTGTGCCGCAGGCGTCCTTTTGATCGCCGCACCGGGACTTTCGCTGTCGGTCATCGGCGTTTGCATCGGGGTCGCGATGATCCTCTTCGGCATCGTCAAGCTGGTCGGGTACTTTTCAAAGGATCTGTTCCGATTGGCGTTCCAGTTCGATCTGGAATTCGGGATTTTGATGATGGTCCTCGGCGGGACCGTCCTTTTCAACCCGGAAAACCTGATGGCGTTCATTTGCGTCGCCCTCGGGATCTCCATTCTGCTGGACGGACTGTTCAAGATTCGGATCGCCATGGATTCCAAACGGTTCGGCATCAAAAGCTGGTGGCTGATTCTGGCTCTGGCGATCGTGACCGGCGGGACCGGCGTGATTTTGATTTTTGATTCGGTCGTCGGGGCGAAGGCTTTGTCGGTTTTATTGGGGCTGACGCTTCTTTCGGAGGGCATTTTGAATCTGTATACGGTGATCAGCACCGTCTTAATTGTGAAGAATCAATTGCCGGACGTCATTGAAGTAGAAGCATCGGAACCGAACGGAAAGGAAAGGTGAATGCCATGCGTTTTGCAAAAGCGGTCGTAAAATACCGCATTCCGATCCTGATCGTGACCCTGGTCCTCCTGATTCCATCGGTTTTGGGGATGATCGGGACACGCATCAACTACGATATGCTGACCTATCTGCCGGAGGATCTGGAAACCGTCGTCGGGCAGAACGAGCTGATGGCGGACTTCGACAAAGGCGCCTTCGCGTTTCTGGTCGTGGAGGATATGCCGGGCAAGGACGTGGCGGCTCTGAAGGAGCGGATCGAGCGGGTCGATCATGTGGATACCGTCCTGTGGTACGATTCCGTCGCCGACCTTTCCGTCCCGATGGAGCTGCTGCCCGACGAGATCTATGACGAATTCAACACGGAAAACGCCACCATGATGGCGATCTTCTTCGACAGCTCCACCTCCTCCGACGTCACCATGGACGCGGTGCGGGAAATTCGGCAGATCGCCGGAAAACAGTGCTTCCTGTCGGGGCTTACCGCCATGGTGGTGGACCTGAAGGACCTGTGCGAACGGGAGGAACCCATCTATGTGGGCATCGCCGTGGTGCTGGCGCTTGCCGTCATGCTGCTTCTGCTGGACAACTGGCTGACGCCGTTCGTTTTCCTTTTGAGCATCGGCATGATGATCCTCATTAACCTGGGGAGTAATTATTTCCTCGGTGAAATTTCCTATATCACAAAGGCGCTTTCCGCCGTTTTGCAGCTTGCCGTGACCATGGATTACTCCATCTTCCTCTGGCACAGCTACAACGAGCAGCTGACGAAACACGACGACCGCAAGGAGGCCATGGCGAACGCCATTCGGGAAACGCTGACTTCCATCGTCGGCAGTTCCATCACCACCGTCGCCGGATTCATCGCGCTTTGCTTCATGTCCTTCACCCTCGGTCGCGACCTCGGCGTCGTGATGGCGAAAGGCGTTATCCTGGGCGTGATCGGGTGCGTGACCGTGCTGCCCGCCCTGATTCTCGTACTGGAGAAACCGCTGCAAAAGGCAAAGCACAGGTCGCTGATCCCAAATATGCGCAAATTCGCCAAGGGCACGGTGAAGGTTTTCCCGGTTTTTCTCTGCCTGTTCGTGCTGCTGGTCCCGCCCGCCCTTTACGGGTACGACCGGACCAACGACGAGGTCTATTACAACCTTGCAAAGTCCCTGCCGGACGACATGGACTATGTGATCGCAAACAGCAAGCTGTCGGAGGAGTTCGACATCGCTTCGACGCATATGCTCCTTGTCGATAAAAATCTTTCGTCAAAATCCGTCCGGGACATGATGCGGGAAATGGAACAGGTGGACGGCGTCAAGTATGTGCTGGGGCTGGAATCGGTGATCGGTCCCCGCGTGCCGGAGGAAGTCCTGCCGGAGTCGATCACCGGGCTTTTGCAGAGCGACAGGTGGGAACTGCTGCTCCTGAATTCCGAATATCCCGTGGCGAGCGACGAGGTCGATGCGCAGATCGATTCCCTGCATACCATCCTGAAAAAATACGACCCGAACGGGATGCTGATCGGGGAAGCGCCCTGCATGAAGGATATGATCGACGTCACGTCCCACGATTTCGAGGTCGTCAACGTCATTTCCATCGCCCTGATCTTCCTTATCATCGCCTTGGTGGAACGCAGCGTCTCCCTGCCGTTTATTCTGATCGCGGTCATCGAACTGGCGATCTTCATCAACTTGGGTCTGCCGCATTACCTGGGGCAAAGCCTCCCGTTTATCGCACCGATCTGCATCAGCACCATCCAGCTCGGCGCAACCGTGGACTACGCCATTCTGATGACGACGCGGTACAAGTCCGAGCGAATCCGCGGGCGGGACAAAAAGGACGCCGTGCGGACGGCGCTGACCGCGTCGATCCCGTCCATCCTGGTTTCGGGGTTCGGGCTGTTCGCCGCTACCTTCGGCGTGGCGCTCTACTCGGAAATCGACATGATCCGTGCGATCTGTATGCTGCTTGCCCGTGGCGCCGTCATCAGTATGCTCTGCGTCATTCTGTTCCTTCCGGCGCTTCTGCTTTTGCTGGATAAGGTCATTTGCGTCACCACACTGGGCATGAAAAAGAGAAACAAACCCGAACAGGAGGTCCTTTTGAAATGAAAAAGTCTGTCACGAAGATCCTTGCGCTTTGCCTTTGCGTCCTTCTCGCGGTGGGCGGGATCGCCATGACCGCTTTTGCCTTGAACACCGATGAAAATACGACCGAAAAGCAGGCGGACCCCGAACCCGCATCCGTTTCCGACGATACCGGCGTCTCCAAGGACGAAACCGTGTATGTCCTCGCCGAGGCGGACGGCTCCGTTCGGAAAATCATCGTCAGCGATTGGATCAAGAATTCCCTCGGCAATGCCGCGGTGAACGATCGGACCGAACTGACGAATGTGGAAAATGTCAAGGGCGACGAAACCTACACCCTGAACGGCGACGGTCTGCGCGTATGGGACGCCCAGGGGAACGACATCTACTACCGGGGCGACATCGAAAAGGAACTCCCGGTCGACCTTTCCGTCTCCTACAAGCTGGACGGGAAGCCGATTTCGGCGGAAGAACTGGTCGGAAAGAGCGGTCGCGTGACCATTCGGTTCGACTACCGGAACAAGCAGTACGAAACCGTCGAGATCGACGGCAGGCAGGAGAAGATCTACGTCCCGTTCGCCATGCTGACCGGCGTCCTGCTGGATGACGACGTGTTCACCAACGTGGAGGTGACCAACGGCAAACTGATTAACGACGGCAGCCGCACCGCCGTGGTCGGGATCGCTTTCCCCGGTTTGCAGGAGAACCTTGCGATTTCCAAAGATAAATTGGAGATCCCCGATTCTGTGGAGATCTCCGCTGATGTGAGCGATTTCCGGCTTGCGATGACGGTGACGCTCGCGACAAACGAGCTGTTCAGCGAATTGGACGTGGACAGTCTGGACGACGTTTCGGAACTCAGCGCCTCCATGGAGGAACTGACGAGCGCCATGGAGCAGCTTTTGGACGGTTCCTCGCAGCTTTATGACGGGCTCGCCACATTGCTTGAAAAGTCCGATGAACTGGTGGAAGGGATCGATCGGCTTGCCGCCGGGGCGGAGAGCCTCAAAAACGGGACCGACAGCCTTGACGCGGGAGCGGCGGAACTGCAAGCCGGGGCGGCACAGCTGCACGAAGGGCTGAACACCCTCGCGTCGAACAACGACGCCCTGAACGGCGGGGCAAAACAGGTATTCGACACGCTGCTCGCCACGGCGAACACCCAGCTTGCAGCCGCAGGACTGGACGTCCCGACCCTGACGGTGGAAAACTATGCGCAGGTCCTGGACGGCGTCGCCGCGTCGCTGGACGGGGACGCCGTGTATGCGCAGGCGCAAAGCCAGGTGACCGCAGCCGTGGAAGCGCAGAAAGATACGATCATGCAGCAGGTCGCGACCGCCGTTCGGGTGGAGGTCGCCGCACAGGTCACGACCGCCGTCCGGGAGGAAGTGACGGCGCAGGTGACGCAGGTCGTTCGGGAAACCGTGGCGGAACAGGTCGTTCAGGCGGCTCTGCATATCGACAAAGCGTCTTATGACGCCGCCGTTGCCGCCGGGCAGGTAGATGCGGAAACACAGGGAAAAATCGAGGCAGTCATTGAGCAACAGATGCAATCCGAGCAGATACTTCAGCAGATTCAGGCGGGGGTAGACACGCAGATGGCGACCCAACCGATCCAAGATACCGTCACGGCAAAGACCGACGAGCAAATGCAAAGCGATACCGTCAAACAGACAATCGCGCAGCAGACGGAACTGCAGATGCAGAAGATCATCTCGGAACAAATGGAATCCGACGAGGTGCAGGCGCAGCTTGCCGCCGCCGCGGAGGGCGCAAAATCGGTCGCCGCGCTCAAAGCCTCTCTGGACAGCTACAACGGATTCTACCTCGGCCTGCAAAGCTATACGTCCGGCGTCGCCGACGCCGCGGCGGGGGCGGGGACCCTGCAGGACGGAACGGATACCTTGAAAGCCGGCGCTTCCGCGCTTGCCGACGGCGCTTCACAGCTTTACGATGGGATCCTTACCCTGAAAAACGGGACGCCGGCTCTGGTGGACGGGATCACCCAACTTCGCGACGGCGCCATGCAGCTTTCCGACGGATTGAAAGAATTTGACGAGGAAGGCGTCCAAAAGCTGGCGGACGCGGTGAACGGCGACCTCGACGGACTGCTGACAAGGCTCCGTGCGACCAGAGACGTGTCCCTGCGCTATACGAATTTTGCAGGCATGGGCGAGGACATGGACGGTCGGGTGAAATTCATTTATCGAACGGATTCCATCGGGTAAACCGGGAAAGGAACGGGGAACGACATGGCTGAAACGTATGTGCTGTATAACCCGATCGCGGGGGGCAACAGGGGATTTGAAAACGCTAAGAAGCTGGAGGCGGTTTTCCCGCAGAAAAACCTGCTTTACCGCGATATGACCGGCATTTCGGACTACGGCGACTTCTTCGGCTCGATCCGGGCGGACGACGTCGTCATCCTCTGCGGCGGAGACGGGACCCTGAACCGCTTCATCAACGCTACCGATTCCATGGAGATCGAAAACCCCATCCTGTACTACGCGACCGGGAACGGGAACGATTTCCTGCGGGACCTGGGGCAGACGGCGGACGGACCGATCCAAATCAACGACTACATCAAAAATCTGCCTTCCGTCACGGTCAATGGGAAGAAACATCGGTTCCTGAACGGCGTCGGCTACGGGATCGACGGCTACTGCTGCGAAGTCGGGGACAAAAAACGGACGCAGTCCGACAAGCCGGTCAACTACGCCTCCATCGCTATTCAAGGACTGCTGTACGGGTATAAGCCGTCTGCGGCGGTCGTCACGGTGGACGGGCAGACCCGCACCTATCAAAAGGTCTGGATCGCACCGACCATGTACGGTCGCTATTACGGCGGCGGCATGATGCCCGCGCCGGAGCAGAGGCGCGGAAACGCGGAACGCACGGTGTCCGTGGCGGTCATTCACGATTCCGGGAAGCTGCGGACGCTTTGCGTCTTTCCGTCTATCTTTCAGGGCAAGCACGTCACCCATACCGCTATCGTCGATGTGCTCAGCGGACATCGGATCACCGTGGAGTTCGACCGCCCCTCCCCTTTGCAGATCGACGGCGAAACCGTCCTGAACGTGAAAAAATACGACGTGGAATCGGCGCCCGTCCCGGCGTACGCATTTGGGTGAGGGCGAAAAAGACCGACACGCACCCGAATCCGTCCGTTTTTCGTAATTTTGAAACAAATTATTGGAAAAACCTACAAAAATTATCCCGAAGCGCTTGACAAACATCGGCGCATTGTGCTATAATACGACAGACAGGAACATTTGGGGGGATGCTGTCTGTCGTATTTTGATTTTGCCCCAAACCCCAAAGGCGTGTTGAAGTCCGAAAAATTCCAATTCCGGATCCTTTGCTTTTTTCAGATTTGTTCGGGGAAAGCGAAAGAACCGGCGATCATTCGCAGCTTGGGATTTCTGAGATAAAAAGGAGGAATACGTGATGTATTGTACAAATTGCGGGACGCAAAATGCGGACGACGCTTCGTTCTGCCGGAATTGCGGATCGCCGCTCAAAAAAAGCCAGACCGGCTATCAGCAGCCGTATCAGGCGCCGCGGTACCGGCAGGCGCCGTATTCGCAGCGACCCGCATCGTCCGCGGGAACGGCGGTTTTGCGGAATGTTTGCTCTTCTCCCGAGGCGCTCGCGGCGATCATCGCCTATACGGCGGCGGCCTTTTTCAGTTTTTTGAACGCGGTCTTCAACTCGTACGGCATCCTCAGCAACTTCTATCAAATTGCGGATCTGCTGGATATGAGGAGTTTTTACCGTACTTTAAGCGGTTCCTTCGTTGCGCTGTCGATCATCGCGATGATCCCAACCGTTTTGATTGCCGTCGGCTTATGGCTCACCTACACCTCCGCGGCGAGCAAGACGAGCGCCGGGGTGAAAACGATCGGGCTGACGATCATAAAAGTGGTCCTGATCGTCAACCTCTCGATCATCGGCGGTCTTCTCGCGATCGTTGAGATCGTTGAGATTGTCGCCTTGTCTACAGTATCCCAAGTCAGCCACGGTTATTTCGGTTCCGCAATGATCGGTTCGCTCGTCGGCGTGATGATCGTCATTGCGATCGCCCTGGCATTGGTCATTCTTTTCTATGTGAAAGCGATCAAGACCGTCAACACGATCCGGCAGACGGCGCAAAGCGGGGTCCCATCGGATAACGTGTCCGTCTTTGTGGCGGTCATGTCGTTCATCATGGGCGGCTTTACGGTGATTTCGATCATCGGAAGTTATGGAGCGCTCGCCGTGCTTTCCAACCTGTGTTCCGCAACGGCATACATTACATTCGGTGTGTTTCTGCTCTCCTACCGTGGAAAAATGCGGACCGCGGTATACGGCGCCGGATACGCGAATTTCCGGCAGCAGCCGTATACGTCGCAGACGCCTTACGGTACGCCGAACGACTTCACGGTGCAGGACACCACGAATTACGGGCAGTCCGCGGATGCGGAGCAGGAGACGGCGGAGACAGGCGGGAACGCCCCGCAGCAGCTCGTCACCTGTTCGAGATGCGGTGGGCAGTACAACGTGTCCCAGGGACAGGAATGCAGATGCCCCTACTGCGGCAACGTGGAAAACGAGTAACCGGACAGCAAAGTTTTTTGACCGAAAAAACGGAAACGGGATTTTCCGTCGCACGGACGGGGTTTCCGCATGACAGGCAGGACCATCGGTTTACCGGTGGTCTTGCTTTTTTGCCGCACGGCGTCCGTTCCCGAAATTTTGCAAAAAAAAATCGAAAAAAGTTTCGCCCGGGGTATTGACATCGTGTCAGAACCGTGCTATACTGACAATGCTGACACGGCGTCAAAAAGTATACCGTTTCAAGCGGAAAGGGAGGGGACCGCCTATGCCGAAAGGATCGCCGGAACTGACGGAGGCACGCAGGGAAGAGATCGTCAATGCCTGCGAAACGCTCTATCAGACCAAGAGTTTCAAGGAGATCACGCTGAAGGACATCGCGAACGCCACCAGCTTCACCCGTACCTCGATCTACAACTACTTCCAGACGAAAGAAGAGATCTTCCTTGCCCTGCTGAAGCGGGAATACGAGCTGTGGATCGCAGACCTCAATCAAATTATGGCGGAAAACGAGACGCTTACCAAGGACGGATTCGCGGACAGGCTGGCGCGTTCCCTTGAAAAACGTGCGCAGCTGCTCAAAATCCTATCCATGAACCATTACGACCTCGAAAGCAGCAGTCGTCCCGAACGATTGGTCGAATTCAAGGTCGCCTACGGGAACTCCCTGAAAACGGTCATGCACTGTTTGGAGAAGTACTTCCCGGAACTGCCGATCGCCGAAAAGCAACGCTTCCTCTACACGTTCTTCCCGTTCCTGTTCGGGATCTACCCCTACACGTTCGTGACCGAGAAGCAGCGGACGGCGATGGAGGAAGCCGGGGTCAACTATGTGTTCCTGTCGATTTACGAGATCACCTACAACTGCGCAAGAATGCTTTTGGGGGAATCCGTATGAAAAGAATCGGAATTTTGCTGACGGTGCTTTTTCTGCTCGTCTGCGTCGCGTCGTGCGGAGCGGAGGAAGCGCGGACCGAACCGGGCGAAACCGTCGACTCGTCCACGCAGGATACGCAGAGCGAACCGGGCGAAACCGTCACGACGGAAAACAAAACGGAAACGGAGGCGAAAACCGCCATGAAAATGAACGTGCAGATCGGGGATCGGACCTTTTCTGCGACGCTGGAGGACAACGACGCGGTGCGGGAACTTGTCGGGATGATGAAGGAGTCGCCCGTAACGCTCGAACTGCGGGACTATTCCGGCTTTGAAAAGGTCGGTCCGCTCGGCAGGAGCCTTTCAACGGACGACCGGCAGACCACGACCGTCGCGGGGGACATCGTGCTGTATAACGGGGACCAGATCGTGCTGTTTTACGGGTCCAATTCGTGGAGCTATACGCGGGTCGGGCATATCGACGACCTGACCGGCTGGGCGGACGCGCTCGGCAGCGGTGGGGTCACGGCGGTATTTACCCTTGCGGAATAAAAAAACGGGAGGTTTTCATCATGGAAAAGATCACGCAGACCGCGGGCAGGGACCAACTCGGCGACTTCGCGCCGGATTTCGCCCACTTCAACGACGACGTTCTCTTCGGCGAGAACTGGAACAACCCCGACATCGATTTGAAGACCCGGTGCATCATCACCGTCGTTGCGCTGATGGGTTCGGGCATCACCGATTCGTCGCTGACCTACCACCTCGAAAACGCGAAGGCGCACGGCGTGACCCGTGCGGAGATCGCCGCCATCGTGACGCACGTCGGCTTCTACGTCGGCTGGCCGAAGGCGTGGGCGGTGTTCCGGCTGGCGAAGGACGTCTGGAACGAGCAAGAACCGGCGCTGACCGAGAAGGAGCGGTATCAGAACACGATTTTCTTCCCCATCGGTGCGCCGAACGACGGCTTTAAGCAGTATTTTTCCGGGCAAAGCTACCTTGCGCCGGTTTCCAAGGAACAGGTCGGCATCTTCAACGTGACCTTTGAGCCGGGCTGCCGCAACAACTGGCATATCCACCACGCCGACAAGGGCGGCGGACAGATCCTCGTCTGCGTCGGCGGGCGCGGGTACTATCAGGAATGGGGCAGGGAAGCCGTGGAACTGAAGCCCGGCGACTGCGTCAACATCCCCGCGGGCGTCAAGCACTGGCACGGCGCCGCTCCCGACAGCTGGTTCAGCCACCTTGCAATCGAGGTGCCGGGCGAAAACGGCTCGAACGAATGGCTGGAGCCGGTGGACGAGCGGCAGTACGGACGTTTGCAATGAGAAACGGGACGTGCGTTCCGCCGCCCGACGGACCCCGTGCGTAAAAAAACGGAAACGCACAGGCGAACCGTCTTTTGCAAAATTTTCGCGCCGCACAGGTTTTTCCTGTGCGGCGCGATTTCTGCATACCGCTTCGGTACGCAGCGGAAGCCGGTCGGATCACGGATGGATCTCGGCGTCGTCAGCCGTGTATGCACCGAGCGAACCCGCTTTCACCTGGATACACACATAGCTGATCTCGGAATCGTCGGACGCAAAGAATTGCCTTTTTGCCGCAGGCGCGATCCGAAGCCAGTCGCCCGCATGAAGCGCTACGGTTTCCCCGTCGATGACGGCTTTCCCTTGCCCGGAGAGGATCGCGTAGATCTCTTCGTTCTGCTTATGGGAATGGACAAACGGAACGCTTGCGCCGGCGGGAAGATGATTCACGCTGACCTCCGCCCCCGTAAGCGACAGCTTGTCGTGCAGTTCCGTCCGTGCTTCCTGCCCGACGGTTACTTTGCTGAAATTTTTCATCATTTGGGTCCCTCCGATAAAAATATTGTTGTAATCTTTTCGATTACAACAATAGTATAGCACATTCCGAATGTAATGTCAATAGTTACATCGAAATTTTTTGAAATTTTTTGCTCTTGCCGGGCGAAAAAGGGTCACGGCTCCGCGATACATTTTTCCGTATCCCGCTTGATGTCCTCCAAGGTGATGGACGCAAGCTCTTTTTCCATCGCATTCTGCACCCGCAGCAGCTTATCGTCCAGGATCCTGTGGATATTGCGTCCGACCGGGCATTGCTCGTTTGGATTTTCGTGGAAGTGAAACAGCGTTCCGTTCTCCACACACGCGACCGCATGATAAATGTCCAGGAGGGTGATCTCCCGCAACGGCTTCGCGACGGAAACGCCGCCTGTGCCGCGTGCCACGGCGACAAGCCCCGCCGCCTTTAGTTGGGAAAGGATCTTGCGAATGACGACGGGATTCACGTTCGTGCTTCCCGCGAGGAATTCGCTTGTGACCTTATACGCGTCCTGAAAGGTGTCGATACAGGCAAAAATGTGGACGGCCAAGGTGAATCTGCTTGAGATCTGCATGGAATGAGCGCCTCGCTTTCTCCTGTATTATACAACAATCTTTCCGGAAAATCAAGTGCCGTAACCGCGTCCTGCGCCTGCCGTGCGGGCGAATCCATGATCACGCGGACAATTTTTTTCGCAAAACCGGCAAAACGCAAACAAAACTTTAACAATTGCGTGCTAAAATGAGAAAAAAGCGGGAGGGACACGTTATGTTCAAACTATTGGTGGTGGAGGACGACAAAGACCTGAATCACACGGTCTGTTCGTTCCTGAACGGGAGCGGGTATGAGGCGGTGGGGTGCCTTGGCGCGAACGAGGCGTACGACGCCATGTACGAAAATCCCTTCGACCTGATCGTTTCCGACATCATGATGCCCGGTATCGACGGTTATGAGTTCGCGAAAACCGTGCGGTCGCTCAATGCGGAGATCCCCATCCTCTTTATGACGGCGCGGGACGATTTCGCGTCCAAGCAGAAGGGCTACCGCATCGGGATCGACGATTATATGGTCAAGCCGATTGATTTGGACGAGCTTTTCCTGCGGATCGGGGCGCTCCTGCGCCGGGCGAAAATTGCCACCTCCCACAAGCTGGAGATCGGCAAGCTGAAACTTGACATGGACGAGCGCACGGCGGTCTACGACGGCGAGGAGATCCCCCTGACAACGCGGGAATTCAATATCCTCTACAAGCTGCTGTCCTACCCCGGCAAGACCTTCACCCGCACCCAGCTCATGGACGAATTCTGGGACGCGGAGACGAATACGGCGCCGCGAGCGGTGGACGTTTACATGACGAAGCTGCGCGGGAAGTTCGAGAACTGCACGGAATTTGCGATCAAGACCGTCCACGGTCTGGGATACAAGGCGGTGGTGAAATGAGCAGGGAAAAGAAGCGGCTGCTTGCCGCCATACGCCGGTATGTCGTGTTCTTTTTGCTGATCGCGTTTGTCATCTCCTGCTGTATGCTGCTTTTCCTGCACACCATGCAGACCTCGGTGGGCATCACGTTCACGGAAAAGGGGATCCGAACCGCAGCGATCCTGACGATGGGCAACGTGCTTCTCCTCAGCCTGCTTTGTACCGTCATAGACGCCGTTCGCCGGAAGTTTACGGTGGAGCGCCCGGTGCGGCGGATCGTGCAGGGAGCGGAAAAGCTCATGCGGGGGGATTTTTCCGCACGCATCGAGCCGCTTCCCGGCATTACGGGCGAGGACGGCTTTGACATCATCATCGACTGCTTCAACCGCATGGCGCAGGAGCTTTCCGGCGTGGAAACGCTGCGGACGGACTTCATCGCCAACGTGTCCCACGAATTGAAAACGCCTCTCGCCGTCCTGCAAAACTACGGCACCATGCTCCAAAACCCCGATCTGACCGAAGCGCAGCGAATCGAATACGCAAAGGCGATCGCCGAGCAGTCACGTCGCCTCGCCGACCTTATCACGAATATTCTGAAGCTGAACCGTCTGGAAAACCAGCAAATTTACCCAATTCCAAAGCGGTACGACCTCGGCGAACAGCTTGCCGCGTGCCTGCTGGATTTTGAAAGCACCTGGGAGAAAAAGGGCATCGACATCGAAACGGACATCGAGGAGGACGTGTTCGTGGAATCGGATGGCGAACTGCTGTCCCTCGTCTGGAACAACCTGTTCTCCAACGCCCTGAAATTTACCGAACCGGGCGGGACGGTGTCCGTGACGCTGAAAACCGAGGGGGATCTTGCGACCGTCAAGGTGTCCGACACCGGCTGCGGCATCTCGCCGGAGACCGGCAGGCACATCTTCGAGAAATTCTATCAGGGCGACACCTCCCACGCCACGCAGGGCAACGGCTTGGGGCTGGCGCTCGTCAAGCGGGTGGCGGACATCGTGGGCGGCGACATCTCCGTGGAAAGCGAGGTCGGGAAAGGCAGTACCTTTACCGTGAAGATCGGGAGGGCGGTCGATGGAGACGTTCCGAAAGCTCCTTAAAAAGCTGTTCTGTCTGCCCCCGCTCCCGACGGTTCTGGTCTCGCTTTTCGGCTACGGGTTCGTCCTCGCGGTGGCGGTGTTCGACATTCGGACCCCCATCCTGCGATACGCCTCCTATATCGCCTCCGCCTATGCGTTGGTCGTGACCGTTACGGGGTTTGTCTACCTGCCTGCGGCGAAGGAAGCCGTCAAAAGGCGGCTCTCCGGGCATCCGCTGATGAAGAAATTCCGCTCCACCGCGGTCGGGGAAAAATACATGACCGACGTGCGCTTCCGTGCGGGCATTTCCCTGTATCAGGGGTTTTTCATCAACCTGCTGTACATCGTCCTGAAGCTGGTGTCGGGGATCTACTACCGCTCCATGTGGTTCATCGCACTGGCGGTCTACTATATCCTGCTTGCCGTGATGTGCTTCCTGCTGGTGCGGCGCTTAAACGTGCAGGACGCGTCGGCGGAGCTGCGCCGGTACCGGCTGTGCGGGGTCATGCTCCTGTTCATGAATCAGGCGCTCGCCGGGATCGTGATCTTCATGGTGCGTCGGAACCGTGGGTTTGCGTATCCCGGGCTGCTGATCTACGCGATGGCGGCGTATGCCTTCTACGCCGTCATAGTCGCCGTCGTCCAGATCGTGAAAACGCGAAAGCACCAAAGCCCCGTCCTGTCGGCGGCGAAAGCGGTGAACCTTGTCGCCGCACTCGTTTCGATCCTGTCGCTGACGACCGCGATGCTCTCCCGGTTCGGCGGAGAGGGGGACGGGGATTTTAACAGGACCATGACCGGCGCCGTGGGCGGTGGGGTCTGCACGATCGTGATCGGCGTGGCGGTCTATATGATCTGGCGGGCGAATAAAAATCTGAAAACCCTCCGAAATTAACAATTCTCAAACAGAACTTGAACCTTTCGCAAACAGTCGTCTGTTACAATGTCCGCAGAAATCGGAAAGGAGCAAACGATCATGGAAGAAAAAAAGGAAACCTTCACCTACACCTATTCCGCAAAGGAGCAGGAGGAGATCAAGGCGATTCGGGACAAATACGCCCCGCAGACGGGCGGGGAGACCCCGATGGAGCGGCTTCGCCGTCTGGACAGGAGCGCCGCAAGGGGCGCGACCGTCGTCTCGCTGATCGTCGGGATCGTCAGCGCCCTGCTTTTGGGCGTGGGGATGTGCTGTACGCTGCTACCCGGCTGGGAATCGTATTTCGTTCTCGGGATCGCGGTCGGCGCGGTCGGTTTGGCCGGTGCGGTCGCGACGTACCCGCTTTACAAGGGTATGGTCAAGCGGAAACGGGCGGAACTCGCGCCGGAGGTTTTGCGCCTGTCGGGTGAATTGATGAAGTGATTTTCGCGAAAAATTCCTTCCTGTCGGTGTTTTGGCAGGAAGGGATTTTTTTGTGCGGTCAGCGCATACGCTCCAGGACGGCGGAAATGTCCGCGTCGATGCAGACGGAACGGTCGCGGATCTCCGGCGGGCAGACCGCGTCGCCGAAGTTGACGCAGGCGTAGGTCGCCGCCCGGTTCTGCGCGGTCATGCGCCAGAACGGGTATTTGATGATGCCCGGCGTGTTGTACCCGACGCCGAGCTCCCAAAACAGGATCCGTCCGTTTTTTCGCGTCCGCAGAAAGTTCTCGTACCGCTCCGCCGCACGGTGCCAGCCTTCGTCCTCGACGAATTTGTCGTCGGAACGGAGGTTCATGGTCAGGGGTCTGCCGCAGTGCGGGCAAAAGGGGAGGAGTTCGGTCGGGACCCGCATCTCCTTTTGCCGTTCCACCATCTGCCGGATCGTATCCTCGTTCGCAAAGGTCTCCTGACAGCAGGGTTCGGAACATTGGAACAGACCGTAGTCCCCCTGCGTATAGAACAGGCGTTTCTTGTCGAATCCCGCCTTTTGGAAGCAGTGGTCCACGTTCGTGGTGATCGCGAAGTAGTCCTTGTCCCCGACCAGCGCAAGCAGGGTCTCGTACACCGGCTTCGGCGCGTCCAGATAGCGGTTGACAAAAATATACCGGCTCCAATACGCCCAGAATTCCTCCGGCGAGGAATACGGGTAAAACCCGCCCGCATACATATCGGAAAAACCGTATTTGTCGGCAAAATCCGAGAAATACCGCCGGAACCGCTCCCCGGCATAGGTGAATCCCGCCGAGGCGGAAAGTCCCGCTCCCGCGCCGACGACTACGGCGTCGGCTTCCCGCAGGGCGACCCGCAGGCGGTCAAGAGGTTCCGAGAAGGTTTCGGTAGAGCTGTTCGTCCCGTTGCGTGAAAACATTGAAGATCACCTCGATTCCGCCGCCCGTTTCGGCTCTGTACGCGTCCACCGTCCGCACGGCGATCTCCGCCGCTTTTTCGCCCGGGAATGCGAATACGCCGGTCGAAATGCAGCAGAACGCGACGCTTTTCAGCCTGTTTTGCACCGCCAGCTCCAGACAGGACCGATAACAGGAGGCGAGCAGTTCGCAATGCCGTTCCGTGAGGGGTCCCCGCACGATCGGTCCGACCGTGTGCAGCACATACCGGCAGGGCAGGTTGAAGGCGGGCGTGATCTTCGCCCCGCCCGGTTCCTCCGCGTGACCCTGCTTTTCCATGATTTCGGCGCAGGCGAGCCGAAGCTGCACGCCGGCGTAGGTGTGGATGCAGTTGTCGATGCAGTCGTGGCAGGGGACGTAGCAGCCGGTCATGCCGCTGTTGGCGGCGTTGACGATGGCGTCGCAGGCGAGCGTCGTGATGTCGCCCCGCCATAGGTAGATCCCGTCCCGGATCGGGTCCAGGTCGGCGAGCGTTGTGACGCCTTTTCGCCGAATCTCCTCCCGCAGGTAAGCGTCCTGCACGTCCAGAAATGCTTCCGACGCGGGAGCGGGCGGGCGGAGGTTCAAAAGGGCGCGAAGCAGCAGTTTCTGTCCCCGCTCGTCCGACGGGACCCCGACGGTTTCCTGCGGTCGCTCCCGCAAGAGCGCCGTCAGCAGGTATGCGCGTCTGTCTTGCTGTGTCATCTTCCGCTCCTTTCCGAATCGCGGCGCAAATAAGGAGAGCGGCGCGGAAAGCATTCCCGCTCCCCGTGCCGCCCGTTCTCTTTTTGCCGTGAAAACCGCTTTTACAGCCGGACTTCCCGACCCTCTGCGGCGGATTGATAGATCGCGTCGAGGATCCGCATGAGCACCACGCCGTCCTCGGCGGGGGAGATGCACGGAATGCCGTCGCGGACGCAGTCCACGAAATGCTTGATCTCCCGGTTGAACAGCCCGTTGAAGTCCAGCGCCGTGTTGCCGGCAGGCTTGATGTCGACGAACATCTTGTTCATATCCGAGAAGAATTCGATCTGCGGATCGATGCGGGCGCCTGCTTTGGTGCCGAACAGTTCGATGTTGCCGGTGTCCTGCTTGATGTTGAGGTTGAAGGAGGCTTCGACGTTGAGCGTCATGCCGTTGTCAAAGCGGATCAGCGCCGTCGCGAAATCTTCGACCGTATACTTGAAATCGATGCCGAGGTTGTTCTGGGAGACCCAGCCCTTCTGGTTGTCGGCACGGTTGTCGCCGAGGTTGTCGTAGGTCACGCCGTAGACCGAGACCGGCTGCGGGCAGCCCGCGAGGTAGCGGCAAAGGTCGATGACGTGCACGCCCAGATCGATCAGCGGACCGCCGCCGGAATAGCGTTTGTCGCCGAACCAACCGCCGGGGCATCCGCTGCGGCGGAGGTAGGTCGCCTTGGCGAAGTAGATGTCGCCCACGGTGCCTGCCTGAATGAAGTTGCGCAGGATGTCCGCGTCGTTGCCGAACCGACGCACGAAGCCGATCATCAGCAGCTTGCCGTTGCGTTCGGCGGCTTCCTTCATGGCGAGCGCCTGCGAAGCGTTCATCGCCATCGGTTTTTCGCACAGGACGTTGCAGCCCGCGTTCAGCGCGGCGATGGTCGCTTCGGCGTGCGCGGCGTTCCAGGTGCAGACGGACACCGCGTCGAGTTCCTCTTTGGCGAGCATTTCGTTGTAGTCCTTGTAGGCACGGGGGAACCCGTTGACCTTCGCGTAGTTTTGCGCCTTCTGCTCGTCGATGTCGCACACCGCGACCAGCTCCACCTTGTCCGGCAGCGCCTTGTACCCGCCGAGGTGCGAATGGCTGATGTTCCCTGCGCCGATGATGCCGACGCGTAGCTTTCTGTCCATGATCTTGCTTCCTTTCTCTTGTGCGTCTGACAACATTTTACACCCGCTTTCCCGGTTTGTCAAGGGCAAAACACGGGGACGGGGAAAAATTTTGCGACAGGACCCGTTTCAGGTTCGGCGGACCTCCACGCCCAGAAGCGGCGGGATCTCCCACAGGCTGTGCAGTTCGCGGTCCACGCGCACGTCCTCCCGACGCGCCTGCCCCTGCGGATTGTACCACCAGCAGACGAGTCCCGCATTGTTCCCGCCTCGCATATCGCTCGTCAGCGAATCGCCGATGATCGCCGTCCGCGCCGGGTCGTAGCCGGTCTGCGCCCGCACCGAGCGGAAAAACGCTTCCGTCGGCTTCTGCGCCCCGACGACCTCCGAGATAAACACCCCGTCCGCCAGCCTGTCCAGACCGCATTTCCGCAGTTTCGCCTCCTGCGCTTCGATACTGCCGTTGGTGACGAGGTATTGCCGGAAATGCTTTCCCAGTTCGCGGAACAGCGTCAGCGAGTCCTCCTGCGGGAAAGCCGATTCCCCGAGCGCCTGCTGATACCGGCGGTTGAACGCGTCGTAATCGGTATAGCGAATGCCGTAACGGGCGAAAAATTCCACGAGCCGACCGGAACGGACCTCCCGCTGGGTGACCTCCCCCCGCTCGAACTTCTCCCACCATTCTCGGTTGATGGCGGAATAGACCGCGAGCATCTCCGCGTCCAGCTCCACGCCGATCTCCCGACAGCACTTCTCCATCCCGTACTTCTCCGCCGCCGAAAAATCCAGCAGCGTCCCGTCCACGTCCCAAAGCAGGGTCGTGATGCTTCCGCCCGTCATATTTTTTCCTCCCGTCCTTTTTTACGGAAAAAGGCAAATCGAACGAGAGCCGTCCGAATTGCCTTTCCCTGTCCGCAATGGTCTGAGTGACACGATTTGAACGTGCGGCCTCTACCACCCCAAGGTAGCGCGCTACCAACTGCGCCACACCCAGATACCCATTGGGAACGGGAGTATTATAGCACGAATCGGCTCGCCTGTCAAGTCCTTTTTCGGCTTTTTCCGCCGCAACCGGTTGACTTTTTTCGTTTCGTATGGTATACTGATACCGTTCAGGGGCGTTGCCGCCCCGGCAAACCTTTTTGATTGGGGGTTTTTAGAAATGCCGTTCGGGAAGACCATATCTTTGTTCCTTATCGACGGTGATCCGAATAAACGTTGGGTGTGTGAGTTATCCAACTGGAACGGAAAAGCCTATAAACTTCCCCGTATCTCCGTCAAAAACTGCGACGACCGAGAGGATCTGTCCGCCTGCGGGGTGTATTTCCTGTTTGGTTGGGATGATTCCGATAAAAAAGGGATCGTATACATCGGAGAGGCGGAGGACGTTCTTTCACGCCTGAAGCAGCACGACGCGCCCAATGGAAAGGATTTTTGGAACGAGTGCATCGTTTTCATCAGCAATCGTCTCAATAAAGCGCACATTAAGTATTTGGAGCGTCGTTGCTATTTGTTGGCGAAAGCTGCCGGACGATATACCGTGGAAAACTCTACCGTTCCTGCAGACGCGTCACTGAACGAACGGGAACAGGCGGAAATGGACGAATTCCTCTATAATCTTCGCATGATCAGCAATGTCCTTGGACACAAGGTGCTCGAACCGCTCATTGACCATGTGAAAACGAATGCGGCGGAGGAAAAAAGCGAATTGCTTGCCATTTCCACGGCGCGGGGCGCTTGTGCAAAAGGCATGATGACCGGCGACGGATTTGTGGTCCTGAAAGGGTCCCGTATTGCCGAATCGGAAACGAAGTCCTGCAAGAAACACGTTTCCGCCTTGCGAAAAAAACTGATGCAGGAGGGAAAGATTCAGGATTGGGTTTTTACGGAGGATTATGTTTTCAGCAGTCCGTCCGCTGCTGCGGGCGTCGTTGAGGGAATGAGCGCGAATGGTCTGACTGAGTGGAAAAAGAAGTCGGATTGAACTTTCCGAACGTCCCGGAATATTTATGCATTCCTATGCGGGCGTGGCGGAATTGGCAGACGCGCCGGATTTAGGATCCGGTGGGCAACCTTGCGGGTTCGACCCCCGCCGCCCGTACCACGTCGCGGCAAGCCCTTTTGGCTTGCCGCGATTTGCTTTCAAATCACGATTTCCGCTTTTGCGGAGGAATCCCCATACATAACCGGCGCCGACATCCATTTTCAACAGGAGGAAGTCCGATGAACACGGAAAAGAACAGACCCGACGAGCCGCGACCCGTCCCCGACCGCATTCTCGTACGCGGCGGACGCGTGCACAACCTCAAAAACATAAACGTCGACGTCCCGCTGCACAAAATCGTCGGCATCGCGGGCGTATCCGGCTCCGGCAAGTCCTCGCTCGCCCTCGGGATCCTGTACGCGGAGGGGTCGCGGCGGTACCTCGAATCCCTCTCGACCTATACGCGACGGCGCATGACGCAGGCGGAAAAGGCGCAGGTGGACGAGGTGCTGTACGTCCCGGCGGCGCTCGCGCTGCGCCAGCGTCCCGGCGTACCCGGGATCCGAAGCACCTTCGGGACCGGCACGGAGCTTCTCAACAGCCTGCGGCTGCTGTTTTCCAGACTTGCAAGCCACCGCTGCCCGAACGGACACGGCGTGCCGCCCTCCCTGAACGTGGCGGCGGGTCTGCCGCTGGTCTGCCCGGTGTGCGGCGAGACCTTCTTCGCGCCGGGGGCGGAGGAGCTCGCGTTCAACAGCCAGGGCGCGTGCAGGACCTGCGACGGCACGGGCGTCGTGCGGACCGTGGACGAATCGACGCTGGTGCCGGACGAATCCCTGACCATCGACGAGGGCGCGGTCGCGCCGTGGCAGACGCTGATGTGGTCGCTGATGAAGGACATCGCCCGGGAAATGGGCGTGCGCACCGACGTGCCGTTCCGGGAGTTGACCGCGAAGGAGCGGGACATCGTGTTCCACGGTCCGGCGGTCAAAAAGAACATCATCTACCAGAACAAGACGAGCGGCGCCGCCGGGGACATGGATTTCACCTATTTCAACGCCACCTACACGGTCGAAAACGCCCTCTCGAAGGTCAAGGACGAAAAGGGTATGAAGCGGGTCGAAAAATTCCTGCGGCAGGACGTCTGCCCGGACTGCGGCGGGACGCGGCTGAGCGAAGCGGCGCGAGCGCCGAAACTGCGGGGGATCTCCCTCGCGGACGCCTGCAAAATGACGCTTGCCGAGCTGACCGACTGGGTGAACGGCGTCCCGGATTCCCTGCCCGCGGAGATGCGCCCGATGGCGGAAAGCATCTGCGATTCCTTCCGTTCCGCATCGAAGCGCCTGACCGACCTCGGGCTTTCCTACCTCACGCTCGACCGTGCCGCCTCGACGCTCTCCACCGGCGAACGGCAGCGGATGCAGCTTGCCCGTGCGGTGCGAAACCGCACGACGGGCGTCCTCTACGTCCTCGACGAACCGTCCATCGGTCTGCACCCCTCCAACCTCGAAGGGCTGACCGGCGTGATGCGGGACCTGCTCGCGGACGGCAACACGGTCGTGCTCGTGGACCACGACGTGCAGGTGCTCGCCGAGGCGGACTGGCTCATTGAACTGGGACCGGGCGCCGGGGCGGACGGCGGGACGGTCCTCGCGCAGGGTCCGCTCGCGGAGGTCGTCGGCGATCCGCGTTCCCGCATCGGCGGATTCCTGGCGGGGAAGTCGTCGGTCCGCGTCGGTTCTCCCGTCGGGCGGGAGAGCCTGTTCGCGCACGGGCGGATCCACCTGTCCACGTCCGCGATCCACACGGTCAAACCGCTGGAGGCGGACTTCCCGAAGGGGCGGCTGATCGCGGTGACGGGCGTTTCCGGCTCGGGAAAGACCACGCTGATCCTGGAAAGTCTGGTTCCCGCGTTGGAAGCGTCCGTGCGGGGCAGACCTTTGCCGAAGCACGTCAGATCGGTCTCCGCCGACGGCATTTCGCAGGTCAAACTGATCGACGCGACGCCGATCGGGGTCAACGTGCGTTCCACGGTCGCGACCTACGCCGACGTCCACGACGAGCTGCGCAAGGTGTACGCGAAAACGCCGGACGCGAAGGCGCACGGACGGAAAGCCGGGGACTTCTCCTACAACACCGGCGCACTGCGCTGTCCGACCTGCGACGGCACGGGCAGCATCGATCTGGACGTGCAGTTCCTGCCGGACGTGGAGATCCCCTGCCCGGACTGCGGCGGCTCGCGCTACGCGAAGGAAGCGAGCCTGATCCGGCGGATCCCGCGCCATGGCGGGACCCCCTGCTCGCTGCCGGAACTGATGGACAAGAGCGTGGACGAGGCGCTGCGGTGTTGCGAGGACCTGCCGTTGGTCTCCAAACGGCTGCGCGTACTGCGGGACCTCGGGCTTGGATACCTGACGCTCGGCGAGGGGACGCCGGGGCTTTCGGGCGGCGAAGCGCAACGGCTCAAGCTCGCCGGTGAACTGGGAAAAGGGCAGGCGGACACGGTGTTCGTGTTCGACGAACCGACCATCGGTCTGCATCCGCTGGACGTGGAGGTGCTGCTGCGCGTCTTTTCGACGCTGATCGCGTCCGGCGCGACCGTCGTCGTCATCGAGCACGACCTGGACGTGATCCGCAACGCGGACTACGTCATCGACATGGGACCGGGCGGCGGCGCGGAGGGCGGCGAGATCGTCGCCTGCGGCACGCCGGAGGAACTCTGCGCCTGCGAACGCAGCAAGACCGGGTTTTACCTGAAAAAATACCTCTCGTCCGGGCGTTGAGGCGGTTTTCCCCTTGACATCGCCACGCGGACGGCGTATACTGGTTTTCGGAAAGGAGACGTGCGCACCATGCTCTATCGACCCGACCGAAACGGCGAACCGATCTCCCAGCTCGGTTACGGCTGTATGCGGTTCACGAAAAAAGGGACCTCCATCGACTACGAAAAGGCGGAAAGGGAGGTCCTGCTCGCCATCGAACAGGGCGTCAACTACTTTGACACCGCCTACATCTACCCCGGCAGCGAGGAATGCCTCGGTCGGATCCTCGGCGAAAACGGGTGCCGCGACAAGGTGCGGATCGCGACCAAGCTCCCGCAATACCTGATCCGCTCGGGGGAGGCGGTCGAAAAGACCTTCCGCGAGGAGCTTTCCCGCCTGTGCACCGACCGGATCGACTACTATCTGATGCATATGTTCACCGATTTCGCCGAATGGGAGCGCCTGCGTGCGATCGGCATCGAGGATTGGATCGCCCGGAAGAAGGCGGAGGGGGCGGTGCGGAACATCGGATTTTCCTATCACGGCGACACCGCCATGTTCCTGCGTCTGCTGGACGCTTACGACTGGGATTTCTGCCAGATCCAGTACAACTACCTCGACGAGCACACCCAAGCCGGGCGGAAGGGACTGCAGGCGGCGTCGGCGAAGGGGATCCCGGTCATCGTTATGGAGCCCCTGCGCGGGGGCAAACTGGTCAACCTGCCGGAGAAGGCGAAGGAGGCGCTCGACGGCGCTTCGCCCGCCGAACTCGGTCTGCGCTGGCTGTGGGACCAGCCGGAAGTCACCTGCGTGCTGTCCGGCATGAATTCCGAGGAGATGGTCCGCGAGAACATCCGCGTCGCGTCCGTTTCGTCGCCGGGGTGCTTCACGGAGGAAGATCGGGCGGTCGTCGAGAAGATCAAATCCGTCATTCGCGAGCGGGAGAAGGTCGGCTGCACCGGCTGTCGGTACTGTATGCCCTGCCCCAAGGGCGTGGACATCCCGGGCAATTTCTACTATTACAACCTGATGTACATGGAGAAAAAGTCCTCCGCACGGTTGGAATTCGCCCAGAATTTAGGCATCCGCAAGGAGCCGGGCTTCGCGTCGCAGTGCGTCGGGTGCGGTCAGTGCGAGCGGCACTGCCCCCAGCATTTGCCGATCCGCGAAAAGCTCCGGGAAGCCGACCGCGCCCTGCGCCCGCTGCCCTATCGGCTCGGCATTCGCGCCGCACGGAAGATCATCCTTCGCTGAACGTTTTCGTCTTGCAATTCTGTCAAAATTTTCCTTTTAAGGAGGACATTTTATGAATCCAATCGTTTCGGGTATGGGGTTCCACCACGTCGCGCTGCGCGCAAGGTCGTTCGACGAGAGCGTCCGTTTCTACGAAGCCATCGGCTGCAAGGTCAGGATCGCGTGGGGGAGCGGCGAAAACCGTGCCGCCATGATCGACCTCGGCGACGGCGGCTGCGTCGAGCTGTTCAGCGGCGGCGCGGAAGCGGCGACCGAGTCCGACGTGCGGTACGGGGAATGGCTGCACCTCGCCGTGACCTGCGACGACCCGGACGCGGCGTTCGCGGCGGCGGTGGACGCGGGCGCGAAGGTCAAGTACGCGCCCTACGACGTGGACCTTTCGTCCGACCCGCCCTTGCCGTTGCGGATCGCCTTCGTGTACGGTCCGAACGGCGAGGTCATCGAGTTTTTCCACGTCCGGAAAAAAGAATAGAAAGAAAAAGGGACCTTGCCGGTCCCTTCTTTTTCACGCCGCTTATCGACGGCAAGTCATTCCGTCGCTTCCAAAAAGGCGCGAAGCGCGGCAAAATCCCCGTGCGGGACGTCCGAAAGATCGCGTTCCTTGCGGTTGATCAGGCAGTCCGTCAGCAGGAACACCTCCATTCCCGCGTCCCTCGCCGCGAGGTCCTCCTCGGCGTCGTTGCCGACCGTCAGGCAGTCCGCCGGGTCCGTCCCGAGCCGACGGGCGACCTCGGTGAAGTAGGCGGGATTCGGCTTGCACAGCCCGATGTTCTCGTAGGTCGTACACAGGGCGAAATCCTCCGGCGCAAGCCCCGCCCAGCGGATCCGCAGCTCCGTCGCGACCCGCGGGAAGATCGGATTGGTCGCGAGCGCGACGGTCCACCCCTTCGCCTTGCAGAATGCGACGGTTTCCCGTGCTTCCGGCGCAAATCCGCAGAACGCCTGCGCTTCGTCGAATTCCTCCCGGTAGAATTCCTCGAACAGCTCCCGGTCGCGGTCCACCCGCTCACCGAGCAGTTCGGCAAATCGCCGCCAGAAGGCGCTTTCGTTGCTTTCGCGTCCGTCGTTGGCGACCATGGCGGCGGTCCCGCCCCAGATCGCGTCGATAAGCCGCTTCGGTTCGTACCCGTGCGGGGCGAGCTTCTTTGCCAGCAGTCGGAAGTACCCCCCGGTGAATTCGTCCTGCTCCATCGGCAGGAGCGTCCCGTCAAGGTCAAACAGCACCGCTTTCCGTTTCAATTCCGCACCTCCGTTCGTTTCGGTTTCAGTATACCATGTTCGTCGGGATTTGTCAACCAAAAAAGGACCCCGAAGGGTCCCTTTTTGGAGGATTCAGTCGTCGTTGTCGATGTCGAAATCCAGAATTTTCCCGGTTTCCGCGTCGATCGTGAATTCATACTCCAGACCGTTCGCACGGAACTCGATCTCGTACTCCAGACGACCGTCGTCGCGCTCCAGCTTCGAGCGGTAGCCGGTGATCTCGCTCTCGGACAGTTTCGCCTTTTCGAGGGCGATCTGCTTCGCCTGCGCCTCGGAGACGGTCGCCGTCCCGGTGCTTCCGCCGGACGTCGAATGGTGCGACGAGCGGTGGTCTTCCGTCTCATAGGAAAGGATTTTGCCGGTCCCCGCGTCGACGGTGTAGTCGTACTCGGTCGTTCCGACATAGAATTCGATTTCGTACTCCTTGCGGCCGTCGTCGTAGTCGGCTTTGCAGCGGTAGTTGGTGATGTCCGCTTCTTTTACGCCCGCGTGCGTCAGGACGGTCGCCTTCGCCTGCGCCTCGGAGACGGTCGCCGTCCCGGTGCTCCCGTCGGACGACGAATGGTGCGACGAGTGGTGGTCTTCCGTCTCGTAGGAGAGGATCCTGCCGGTCGACGCGTCGACGGTGTACTCATACTCGGTCGTTCCGACGTAGAATTCGATCTCGTACTCCTTGCGACCGTCGTCGTAGTCGGTCTTGCAGCGGTAGTTCGTAATATCCGCTTCCGCGACGCCCGCGTGCTTCAGGACGGTCGCCTTCGCTTCCGCCTCGGTGACGGACGTGTCGGACGGGGTGTTTCCGCCGGACGTCGTGCCGGACGTCGTGGAGGACGAGGTCTTGTGCTCGTCGCGTTCGTAGGAGAGGATGGCACCGTTCGACGCGTCGACCGTGTAGTCATACTCGGTCGTTCCGACGTAGAATTCGATCTTATATTCCGTGCGACCGTCGTCGGTGTCGATCTTGCAGCGGTAGTTGGAAATATCCGCTTCCGCGACGCCGGAATGCGCCAGGACGGTCGCCTTTGCTTCCGCTTCGGTGACGGACGTGTCGGACGGGGACGTCGTGGAGGACGAAGTCTTGTGCTCGTCGCGCTCGTAGGAGAGGATTGCCCCGTTCGACGCGTCGATCGTGTAGTCGTATTCGGTCGTTCCGACGTAGAATTCGATCTTATATTCCTTGCGACCGTCGTCGGTGTCGATCTTGCAGCGGTAGTTGGAAATATCCGCTTCCGCGACGCCGGAATGCCGCAGGACGACCGCTTTCGCTTCCGCCTCGGTGACGGAGGTGTCGGGCGGGGTGGTTCCGTCGACGATCCCGCAGGACGGGTCCGTGTGTTCTTCCGTCTCGTGGGAGAGGATCTTGCCGGTTTCCGCGTCGACGGTGTAGTCGTATTCGGTCGTACCGACGCAGAATTCGATCTCATATTCCTTGCGGCCGTCGTCGTAGTCGATTTCGCAGCGGTAGTTCGTGACATCCGCTTCCGCGACGCCGGCGTGCGTCAGGACGGTCGTTTTCGCTTCCGCTTCGGTGACGGTCGTGCCGGACGGGGTATTTTCGCCGGACGTCGTGCCGGTGGGTGCGGTGCTGCCGGTCGGCTGCACCGGCGCGTCGCTTTCAAAGTGCAGCACTTCGCCGGTCACGGCGTCGATCTCGCAGTCGTATTCGACCGAGCCGACCCAGAATTCCACGTCCCACTCGTCCCGACCGGTTTCGCGGTCGAACACGGCTCTCTTTTGGGTGACGGCGGTTTCCGTCACGTTCGCGTGCGCCAGAGCGATGCGGTAGGCTTCGTCCTCGCCGATGGGATCCGACGCCGCCGGGGACGTCGTATTGGACGAGGCGCTGATGACCAGCACGAGGCTCCCTGCCGCGAGCAGGACCACCACGGCGGCGATGACGATGATAAGAATGGTTTTACGCATGGTTCTTTTTCTCCTTTTTTGGGGTTGGGTTTTCCTCTTTTCGCCCTTATCTTACCACGCGAACATGAGAGGAAGATGAAGAAACCGAAGTTTTTGAAAAATTTTTTTTGCTTGACAAAATTCTCGCCGTATGGTAGAATGTGCTTGTCGGGAAATGCAGAAAAAAACGGAAAGGCGGGAAGAACCATGCGGAACCAACCGGTCGAGGAGATCGAACGCGTCTGCGCCTACTGCGAGCACGCGACGCTGCTTGCGGGGGAGACGGCGTGCGTCTGCGACAAGCGCGGCGTCGTCCGGGCGGACGGGTGCTGCCGCCGGTTCCGTGCGGACCTGCTGAAGCTGCGCCCGCACCTGCCCCGTCTGCCGGAGGAAACGGATTGGTCGATGGATACGTTTACGATCGAACCGTAAAGATTCGGGAAAAATTTCTGCAAAAGGACTTGACAAATCGAGAGAATCGTGTATAATGGTAAATGTGCCGCGTCCGGAAGGCTGCGGCGCAAAAAATGCCACGCGGCTGTGGCGGAATTGGCAGACGCGCACGTTTGAGGGGCGTGTGGTTTATCCGTATGGGTTCAAGTCCCATCAGCCGCACCAAAAATCGGCAAGGCGAAAGCCTTGCCGATTTTTTAACGCTTCACGCTTCACGTATGTACGGGGGAGAAAGCAATTGTGTTTCATGCCCCGTTTTTCTCTATTTTTATTTTAATATCGCCCGTATCCGTAGTGATCTCACATCTGCCTCCGTCTGTCGTTTTGGGAACGTCAATACGCCCCGTATCGGTTTGCGTTATAAACACCTTATCGGTAAGCAAACTGCCTGTAACATCGCCTGTATCCGTTTTGACGAAAATCTCAGCAGCATCCGAGCCGTCAAACTTCACATCGCCCGTGCTTCTCTCGATAGAAAATTTTTCTGTGGCAATAACATTATTCAAATAAATATCTCCCGTACTTCCGCTTGAGATAACATTTTTGCACCGGGTATCGGACAGATATGTTTTGCCCGTTGATACG
>CANQVQ010000004.1 GCA_947627335.1 uncultured Clostridia bacterium
CCCTTGACCTTCCGCCCGTCCGCGGGCATTCCGCAGCCGGTTTCGAGATCGGCGCGGACGGTGATCTCGGTCACGTTGCCCTCGCCGTCCGTTTGGCAGCCGACGTACCTGACGAGGTACGCCCCCATCAGCCGCACTTCCCCGCCGGGCTTGAGCCGGAAGAACTTGGAAGGCGGTTCGAGCGAGAAATCCTCCGCGTCGATATACAGTTCCCGCGTGAACGCGACGCGGCGCTTGCCGGCGCTCTCGTCCTGCGGGTGGTTGGGCAGTTCAAACCACGCCGTCTCCCCCTCCGGGAAGTTCTCGACCACGACGCGGATCGGGTGCAGCACCGCCACGCGGCGAAGCGCCGTCCGATTGAGCTGTTCGCGGACGCAGTGTTCGAGCAGGGAGATGTCCACGAGGCTGTCCGATTTCGCGACGCCGATGCGCTGGCAGAAATCCAGAATCGCCTCCGGCGGATACCCCCGACGACGCATTCCGCACAGCGTCGGCATACGCGGGTCGTCCCAGCCGTCCACGCGCCCTTCCTCCACCAGCGCACGCAGGTAGCGCTTGCTCATGACGGTGTAGGTCAGGTTCAGACGGGCAAACTCGATCTGCCGGGGACGTGCGGGGACCGAAACGTGCTCGATGACCCAGTCGTACAGCGGACGGTGGATCTCAAATTCCAGCGAGCACAGGGAGATGTTAACCCCTTCGAGCGCATCCTGGATCGGGTGCGCGAAGTCGTAGGTCGGGTAAATGCACCACCGGTTTCCCTGGCGGTGGTGTTCGACGTGCTTGATGCGGTAGATGACCGGGTCGCGCATCCAGAAGTTGCCGGAGGCGAGGTCGATCTTCGCCCGCAGGGTATACTTCCCCTCCGGGAATTCCCCCGCACGCATTCGCGCAAACAGGTCGAGGTTTTCCTCGATCAGGCGGTCCCGATAGGGCGAAACGGCGGGATGCGTCAGGTCGCCCCGGTATTCCCGGAACTGCTCCGGGGTCAGCTCGCAGACGTAGGCAAGCCCCTTGCGGATCAGCTCGACGGCAAACTCGTAGTCCTTTTCAAAGTAGTCCGAACCGTAGAAGAATCGGTCGCCCCAGTCGAAACCCAGCCAGCGGATGTCCTCGCGAATGGCGTCGACGTACTCGGTGTCCTCCTTGGTCGGGTTGGTATCGTCCATACGCAGGTTGCAGACTCCGCCGTACTTCCGGGCGGTCCCGAAGTTGATGGCGATGGCTTTGCAGTGTCCGATATGCAGGTAGCCGTTCGGTTCGGGCGGGAAACGGGTGTGGACGGTTTCGATCTTCCCTTCCGCGAGCTCCTCGTTGATGGCTTCCTCGATGAAATTGGTCGCTTCTATCATGTTCGGTCGTTCCTTTCCGTATGTTCAAAGTTGCGCGAGAAATCCGTTCAGCCGGCGAAGCGTTTCTTCCTGCCCGAGCGCACGCATGACCGCGTGCAGGTCCGGCGAGTTGCGCCGCCCGGTCAAGGCGACCCGCAGGAAGGCGCTGACGTCCGCGACGGATCCGCGATAGGCGTCGGGATCGGCTTTGTACGCCTTGCGGTCGGTGCAGTAGCCGAGCGAGGTCGCGATCTGCTTGACCTTTTCAAACCACACGTCCGCGTCGTCCGCCGGGTCGTAGACCGCGAGAAAGCGCTCCAGCACTTCCTTCACATCCGCCGGATCGTATTCCGTCAGCGGTTCCTCGATCGTAAAGTACGCCGGGAAGAAGCACTTGACGAATTCCTTCGCCTGCTTCCAGCAGCCGAAATCCTTGCGGGGCTTTTTGCCGCCCCGTCCGATCGCGAAGAGCGCGACCGCACGCGACGGGTCCGCCCGCAGTGCTTCCGCAAACGGCGCGTCGTAAGCGTCCGCCCACGCGAGCAGCCGTTCGTACACCTCTTCGGCGGTCATTTTGGCGATGACGCCGCAGGAGATGTCGTTCAGTTTATCGAAGTCCACAAGGCACCCGGAACCCGACATTTTCTTGATGGAGAACGGAAAATCCGTATACGGCGCGTCCGGGTTGGCGCTCCGCCATTCCTCGTAGTTGGAATTCAGCAGGGTCAGCAGGTATTCGCACACGCTCTCCGACGGGTAGCCGAGAGCGGCGTAGTCCGCCATGCCCGCCCCCAGATCCCGCTTGGACAGCTTCTTTTTCGCCCCGTTTTCCTCCCGACGCAGCACTTGCGCCGTATGGAGGTACTTCGGCGGGCGGAAGCCGAGATAGCGGAAGAGCTGGAGGTGCTTCGGCAGGCTCGGGAGCCATTCCTCCCCACGCACGACGTGGGTGGTGCCCATCAGGCGGTCGTCCACGGCGTGGGCGAAGTGGTAGGTCGGGATGCCGTCGGATTTGAGCAGGATGAAGTCCTCGTCGTTGACAGGAAGTTCCAATTCCCCCTTGATCAGGTCGGTCACCTTCTGCTTCCTTTCGCCGTCGCCGTCGGAAAGGATGCGCAGAACGAAGGATTTTCCCGCGTCCAGCGCCTGTTTCGCCTGTTCCGGGGTGATTTTTCGGTTCTCCAGCATGGTCCGTCGGGTGTCCTCGGCGGAGGACGCCCAGTCCTTGGTCTTGTTCTCGTTTTTCTTGTCGGCGGCGAGCGCCTGTTCGAGCTCTTCAGGGGAGGAAAAGACCGGGTACGCCTTCCCTTCCCGAACCAACTGCTTTGCGAAGGTCTGGTAGATCGACGCACGCTCGCTCTGGCGGTAGGGACCGTACTTCCCGCGGTCGGCAAGGTTCCCGTCGTCGTCCAGCGTCACGCCCTCGTCCGGGCGGATGCCGTAGGCGTCCAGCGTGCGCAGAAGCGCCTCCGCCGCACCCGACACCTCCCGACGTGCGTCCGTATCCTCGATACGCAGGTAGAACACCCCGCCCGACTGGTGCGCCAGCCGTTCGTCGATCAACGCCTGATAGACGCCGCCGATATGTACGAACCCGGTCGGACTCGGCGCGAACCGCGTGACCTTCGCGCCCTCCGGCAGCGTCCGCGCCGGGTAGCGCGCCTCGACGTCGGACGGCAGTTCGTGGATTTGCGGAAACAGCAGTTCCGCCATTTGTTCGTTCTGTGTCATAAGCGTTCGGTTCCTTTCATGATTCGTTTTCCCGCAGCCACGCCGCGCAGTCCGCGTCGGACGGCATTCGCCAATCCCCGCGTGGGCTGAGGCTGACCGAACCGACCTTCGGTCCGTCCGGCATACAGGAGCGCTTGAACTGCGAACGGAAGAACCGCCGCAGGAATTCCTCCAGGCAACGTTCGATCTGCCCTTCGTCATACCGCCCCGCGAAGGCGCGTCCGGCGAGGAAGGCGAGCTTCTCCCGCCCGAAGCCGTAGCGGAAGAAATGGTAGAGGAAGAAGTCGTTGAGCTCGTACGGACCGACGGTCTCCTCGGTTTTCTGGGCGATCTCGCCGTTTTCGTCCGGCGGGAGCAGTTCCGGGCTGACCGGGGTGTCGAGCACGTCCGTCAGCACCTCCGCGACGGCGGGGTCGGACCCGTCGGCGATATGCCGCACGAGGTGACGCACGAGCGTTTTCGGGACGGAGGCGTTCACGCCGTACATACTCATATGGTCGCCGTTATAGGTGCACCAGCCGAGCGCAAGCTCCGAAAGGTCGCCGGTGCCGACGAGCAGGCGGTTTTCGCGGTTGGCGAGATCCATGAGGATCTGCGTCCGCTCGCGTGCCTGCAAATTTTCATAGGTGATGTCCCGCGCATCCTCCGGCAGACCGATGTCCCGCATATGTTGAATGCACGCCTTGTCGATACGGATCTCCCGTACGGTCACGCCGAGCGCCTTCATCAGCGCAAGGGCGTTGTGATAGGTTCGACCGGTCGTGCCGAAGCCGGGCATGGTCACGCCGAGCACGTTCGACGCAGGGTACCCCAAAAGCTGTGCCGCACGCACGGACACCAGCAGCGCCAGCGTCGAATCCAGTCCGCCGGAAATGCCCACGATCAGCTTTTCCGAGCGGATATTCGCCATCCGCGTCGCAAGCCCGGACGCCTGGATCTGCAGGATCTCCTCGCACCGCTCGTGCAGTTTTTCCCCGCGTGGGACGAACGGACACGGGTTCGCTTCCCCGTCGTAGAGACGGTACGGGAGCGGCGGCAGGTCCAGCCGTACGCGGCGGCAGGGCGTCGCGTTCAGGTTTGCCGCACGCGCAGCGTTGTCGCGGAAGGACACGTCCTGCAGGCGCAGAGATTCGAGTTTGCGGACGTCGAAGCAGGCGCTCGTCAGTTCCGCTTCCCGCGAAAACCGCTTGCCTTCCCGCAGCAGGGTCCCGTTCTCGCACAGCAGGGTCGCCCCGCTGAACACGAGGTCGGTCGAGGACTCCGTGACGCCTGCGCCGCAGTACGCGTAGCCGCAGAGCAGAGACGCGCTCTGCGCCTTGACCAGCGACGTGCGGTATGCCGCTTTGGTGACGACCTCGTCGCTCGCGGAGAGGTTGACGATCAGATTCGCCCCCTGCAGCGCAAGGAACGTCGAGGGCGGCAGCGGGACCCAGAGGTCCTGGCAGATCTCCGTCCCGACGGTCAATCCCCAGTCGGTTTCGTACAGCAGCCGCCCGAACGGGGCTTCCTGCCCCGCGAGCGCGACGGAATCCACCGCCGCGTCCGCGCCGGACGCGAACCAACGCTTCTCGTAGAACTCCGCACCCTCCGCGAGGTATTCCTTCGGCTGCACGCCGAGCAGTTTCCCGTTCTGCAGCGCCAGCGCACAGTCGTACAGCGCCCCGCCCGCACGAACCGGCATACCGACCACGCACAGCAGGTCGGACCCTTCCGTGTGCCGCAGCAGCGTTTCCAGCGCACGTTCGCAGGCGTCCAGCAGCACCGGATGGCGGAACAGGTCCCCGCAGGTGTATCCGCAGATCGCCAGCTCCGGGAACACCAGCACCGCACAGTGCTCGCCCTTCGCCCGATCGAACAGGGCGCACAGCTCCCGGACGTTCTCCTCCGGCGCGCCCACGCGCAGCGTCGGCACCCCGCAGGCGACCTTACAGAAGCCGAACCGCACGTCCCGATCCGTCTTTTTCGTATATTCGTTCTCCATGCAAACGACCTTGCCTTTCTCCGCTTCCGAAAATCCTTACCCTTCATTATAGCCAACCGAACCGAGCTTGTCAACCGTCAGAGTGTGACATTTTTTCGGAAAGGCGACTTTTTCCACGTCGGAACGATTTTTTTAGCCAACGGAGGACCTCCGCATATACTGCTACCGAGGGGAAATCCAGCGAAATTTGAGGAGCGAACGCTTTTCGGAGCAGGAAATTTCCCCGCACAAACGGACGTGCGAAACCCCCGGACGTGCAAGAAGGAACGGTATGTTGCAAGGAGGAACACGAACCGCCATGAACTGGATTCTCGTGCTTTCGTCCGTCACCTACGCGCTCAAGGCGCAGGAACTGCTCGGCAAACGGCAGATCCATTCCTCGCTCACCCGCTCCGCCGCGATCCGAAAGGTACGCGGCTGCGGCTACGGGCTGCGGGTCGCCGCCGGCGACCGCCTGCGGGCGGAAAAGCTCCTGCGCGAGGCGGGGATCCGGATGCTCGGGACGGTGGAGGACCGATAGACGAAGGCGCACGCCGCTTTCAAAAAGCGTAACAACAGGAAAGGATTCGTCTGCGCATGATTTATCTCGACAACGCGGCGACCGGTTTCCCGAAGAGCGACGCGGTCGGACGCGCCATGCTGGACGCGCTCGTCAGCTGCGGAAACCCCGGGCGGAGCAGCCACACCCCCGCACGGAACGCGGACCGGGTGCTATTCCGCTGCCGGGAGCTGCTCGCGGAACGCTTCGGCAGTACGCCGGAAAACGTCGTCCTGACAAAGAACGCGACCGAGGCGCTCAACCTCGCCATCAAGGGGCTTTACCGTCCGGGCGGCGAGGTGCTGACTTCCACACTCGAGCACAACGCCGTCATGCGACCGCTCAACGCCCTGCGCGGTGCGCAGGAGATCACGCTCAAGCAGTTCCGCGTAGACCTGACGGACGACGGCGTGACCGTCGAAAACTTCCGCATCGCCGCAGGCGAACGGACGGATATGGCCGTGCTGACCCACGCGTCCAACGTCTGCGGGCGGATCCTGCCGATCCGTGCGATGCGCGACGCCGTGAAGCGGGAGGACCTCCTGCTGATCGTGGACGCTTCCCAGACCGCAGGGCACATCCCGGTGGATATTCGCGCACTCGGCGCGGACGTTCTCTGTCTGCCCGGGCATAAGGGGCTGTACGGTCCGACCGGGACCGGGGCGCTCATTTGCAACCCGGAACGCGTGCCGTACTTCCGCACGCTCATTGAAGGCGGAAGCGGGATCGAATCGCGTGCGGTCGGAATGCCGGAGGAACTGCCGGAACGGCTCGAAGCGGGGACGCAGAACGTCTGCGGCTTTGCGGGGCTTGCGGCGGCGCTCGCCGAATTCCGTTTCCCGGACAAAGAGCAGACCCTGTTCCGCCTGCTGCTGCGCGAACTGCGGAAAAAAAGCGGCGTGCGCCTTTACGGAGCGCCGACGGACGACGCGTCGGCGGAAAAATACGTCCCCGTGCTGCTGTTCAACCGGGACGGGGTCGACTGCGAAGCCTTCGCCGAACGGCTCGCCTCGCGTGAGATCGCCGTCCGGGCGGGACTGCACTGCGCACCTGCCGCGCACCGGGCGCTCGGTACCCTTGAAACCGGGGGCGTCCGCGTCAGCCTCGGGCGGGGCAATACGTCCGCCGATCTGCAGTATTTCCTCGACGCGCTCCGCTGACTCCCGCACGAAAAAGCACGTCTCCCGAAAAGGGAAACGTGCTTGCGCAAACGGTTCGTCAGTTCGCGTAGTACCCGTTGTTCGACAGGTAACTCTCGAAATTGCGGATATGCGTCTCGCGGGATTTTCCGCTGTAGACATATTTCGCGTTCGGCTCGCGCAGGCAGAACCGGCTGTACGTCACGGTCTTCGAGGCGGTACGACCCGCGATGGCGTCCTCCACCTGCGGATCAAAGACGTATGTATCGTCGCCGATCTCCATCACGACCCAGAAATGCCCGGTCATGCCGCCGCCGTTGGCGGACGTCACGCCCTCAACATAGTAGGTATCCAATCCGATGTAGCGGGTCATGGCGATAAAGAGCAGCGAATAGCAGTTGCAGGTCCCCTTGCCTTCCTCGAGCGCTTGGTAAGCGCACTCCCAATATCCCTGCCGGTCGTGGGAAACGCGTTGGTAGACCATGTGGTCGATGACCCAGTCGTAGCAAGCCTTGGCTTTGTCATAGGTATCCATTCCCGGCGTAAGGATCTCGCCGAGGACTTTTTCGATACCGGCATTCAACTCCGGCAGATCCGTCCGATACGGGTGCAGTTCGACGGAATCCAGCAGGTTGCGGATGTTCCCCGCGACCGCGAGAACCACCGTTTCCTCCGTAAACCCGGGAGAAAGCGACAGCGCCTTATCATAGGAAGAGTAGCCGTTCGCCGTCACGCACAGATGCAGGTCGGAAGCCGTCATCGTGACCGAAAAGACCCCCTCCGCGTCCGTTTCGCCCTCGGAATTTCCGGCGTACACCGTCGCGTCCCGGATCGGCTCGCCGTCCGTATCCGTCACGACCACCCGCAGGGTGTATTCCTCGAGGGGTTCCGACGGCTCGTCGGGAACATCGGGAATGTCCGGGATCTCCGATTCCGCGTCGCTCACGTCCGGTTCCTCCGGCTCCGGCGCGGACGTTTCCGGCTCGGAGACGGTCGGTTCGGAAACCGCAGGCTCGGAGACGACCGGTTCGGACGCAGTCGGTTCGGAAACGGTCGGCTCAGAACTTTCGTCACCGCTGTTTTCCAGGACCTCGCGGACCGGCTCGGACGGCTCTTCGGTCTGATGCCCCGACGGGACGGAAACCTCCGGCACGGAAACTTCCGGACGCGTCATCAGGGAAACGGCGTCCTTGGGACCCTCCTCCGGCAGGACTTCCTCCTCGGGGGAGCCCCCCAGCGTCGCGATCGAGACCGAAAGCGCCAGAATCACGACGACGAGCGCCACGAGTATGACCAACGGTCGTTCCTTTATGTGTCCATTCATGCGTTTGAAACTCCGATTTTCTTGACGTCAGCCGACGTCGGATCTGCCAAAAATTTCTCTTGGTTCCTATAGTATAGCAAAATTCCCCCGCATTGTCAAGCGAATTTCTCAAATTTTGTACAGGACGCCACATTCCCCGTGGCAATTTTAGGCAATCCGACGAAAATCTCCCCCATTTTCCCATGTTTTCAAAGGAAAGGAAGGAACTTTTTGATGAATGACCGAACCCTTTTGGTTTTCGCGGGAGGCGATCTGCGCACGCTCGTCGCCGCCCGGCTTTTCGCGTCCGAAGGGCGACGCGTCCTGCTGACCGGCTTTGATCGGTACACCCCGCCCGAGGGACGCGAGGAGACGCAGATGCAGTTCGTAAGCCTGCCGGAACAGGCACTTTCGCGGGCGGACGTCGTCGTCCTGCCCATGCCGTACACGAAGGGCGGCGGCGTGCTGTTCGCGCCGTTCTCCTCGTCGGAACTGCCGCTCGAGGACGTTTTTCGGCTTTCCGAGCGGGCGCAGGTCGTCTGCGGCGGGATGCTGCCGGAGGAGGACGAGCGCTTCCTCGATTACTGCGACGAAGCGATGCTGCTGCGCAACGCGGACGTGACGGCGGAGGGCGCACTGGTCCTCGCGGCGCAGGCGATGCCGATCTGCCTCAACGGTTCACGCGTGCTGCTCCTCGGCTTCGGGCGCATCGGCAAGCGGCTCGCCGTCAAGGCGCGTGCGCTCGGCTGCAAGGTCACGGTCGCGGCACGAAAGGAGAGCGACCACGCGTTGATCCGTATGTGCGGACACGAGGCGATCTCCTTCGGCGAACTGCCGTCCTATTTGCCGGAAGCGGACGTGGTATTCAACACGGTCCCGGCGGAAGTGCTTTCCCCGTCCGTACTGGAGACCCTGCCGGAAACAGTGACGCTCATTGACCTCGCGAACGCCGTCAAAAGCGGAAAACGGGTCCTGCAAGCGCCCGGCGTACCCGGAAAATACGCGCCGGAAAGCGCCGGACGCATCCTGAAGGAAAGCGTCGAACGCGCCCTGACGCGGCACGGGCTCCTCGAACGGGACCCATGAATGAAATGAAAGGAAGGAACGGATCATGAAACTCGCCTACGCGCTCTGCGGCTCCTTCTGCACGCATACGCGGTCCTTAGCGCAGCTTCGGCTGCTCGCCGAGGAAAACGACGTTTACCCGGTGCTTTCGGAGATCTCCGCTTCGACGGACACCCGCTTCGGCGAAGCGTCGGCGCTCCGGGAAACCGTCCGCACCGTCACCGGGCATCCGCACATCGCCACCATTCGGGAGGCGGAGGAGGTCATCACCCGGGGCGGATTCGACGCGTTGATCGTCTGCCCCTGCACCGGCAACACGCTCGCCAAGGTCGCTTCCGGCATCACCGACAGCGTCGTGACCATGTGCGTCAAAGCCCAGCTGCGGAACCGCCGCCCGGTCGTCATCGGCATCGCGACCAACGACGGATTGGGGGCAAACCTGTTCAATATCGCCATGGTGCTGGAAAAAAAGAACGTCTACTTCGTCCCCTTCGGGCAGGACGACGCCGACCGCAAGCCGACCTCCCTGATCTGCGATTTCCGCCGCCTGCCGGAGACGCTCGACGCCGCCCTGCGCGGACATCAGCTCCAGCCGGTGCTGCTCGAATGAACCGCGTCCGGAAGCGTCGTGCGGTGTTCCGAGGGGGAGATGCGGTCAGGCGCTGACCTCCTCCGGCGGATGCGGAGAAGGCGCAAACGATGGTAAATATGTATGATACGAGCCGGTCATTTCGGATTTTGCGCACGAAATCACCGGCTCCTTTTCGGGAAACCGTCCCGCCTTCCCGGAATGCGGCGGGGCGCGTCTCCGATTTGCCGCCTTGCCGATTTTTCCTCTTTGCTTTTACCAGAACAAGTGGAAAAAGTCAAGTCAGAGCCGACAATTTTTGTGGAAAAAGCAAAAATTTTATTTTTTCGTGAATTTTCTCTTGACATTATTGCAAAAGATAAATATAATAGGTAGCGTGCAAAATTTGGGGATTTTTGAGTTCGTCCCCAAGAGCTCTGCGGAAGTTGCGCAATACAGCGGACCATCGTTACGGTCCGCAAGAACAGAAAGGACACAGCGTATGCAACTCAACCTCGTACTCGGTCTTGTCATCATCGCCGCTCTGGCAGGACTGTCGTACGCCGCGATCAACTTCTTCTCCGTCAAGAAACTCGACGAAGGCACGGACAGAATGAAGACGATCGCCGGCGAAATCCGTCTCGGCGCAAACACGTTCATCAACTATGAGTACCGCGTGGTGGCGGTCGTCGCGTCCATCATCGTCGTCATCCTCGCGCTGCTGATCTCGTGGTCCTCCGCGGTCGCGTTCCTGATCGGCGCGGTGATGTCCGCTTCCGCCGGGTACATCGGCATGAAGATCGCGACCTACGCCAACGTCCGCGTGACCAACAAAGCCCGCACGACCAAATCCCTCTCGGAAACGCTCAAGGTCGCGTTCAAGGGCGGCTCGGTCATGGGTCTGTGCGTCGCCGGCTGCGCCCTGCTCGGCATCTTCCTGGTCTTCCTGATCTTCGGTCTCGGTTTCCGCCAGATCGACGCTGCCTGCGGTGAACGCGAAGCACTGGGGAACTCCCTCATGAGCATCCTCGACATGGCAGGAGTGAATCTCGGTCTCGGCGGCAAGTTCTCCATGACCATCTCCTCCTACGCGCTCGGCTGCTCCATCATCGCCCTGTTCAACCGTATGGGCGGCGGCATCTACACCAAGGCCGCGGACATGGGCGCCGACCTCGTCGGTAAGACGGAGGCGCACCTCCCCGAGGACGACCCCCGCAACCCTGCGACCATCGCGGACAACGTCGGCGATAACGTCGGCGACGTCGCCGGTCTCGGCTCCGACCTGCTGGAAAGCTACGTCGGCGCGATGCTGTCCGGCAGTATCATGGCGATCGAATTGTTTACCGAAAACATGATCCACAGCGCAGCGCTGCTCCGCTCCCTGATCCTGTTCCCGCTCGCCCTGTCCGGCGTGGGTCTGATCGGCTGCGTGCTGGGGATCCTCTCCCTGTTTATCCGCAAAAAGCTCTCGGATAACCCCCACAAAGAACTCAATGCGGCGACCTGGATCTCCGCCGCGCTCACCATGATCGGCGGATTCGCCGTCGCCTACTGGCTCTTCTCCGGCATCACGTTTGAAGGCGGCGAGACGTTCAAAACCGAGATCGGTTTCCTGTTCGGCTGGATCTCCCCGATGATCGGCGCAGCCATCGGTATCGTCGCCGGTATCGTCATCGGCAAGCTCGCCGAGTATTACACCAGTGCGGACTACAAGCCCACGCAGGAGATCGCCGCCGCCTCCAAGGAAGGTCCGGCGCTGACGGTCACGCAGGGGCTTGCGGTCGGTATGATCTCCTGTATGTACCCCTGCATCGTGCTCGGGCTTTCCATCTTCTTCTCCTTCCTGATCGCGGGTCCTTACGGCGTCGCCGCCGCCGCCATCGGGATGCTGTCCTTCGTCGCCGCGACGGTCTCCGTCGATACCTACGGTCCGATCTCGGACAACGCGGGCGGCATCGCGGAAATGTCCTACCTTGAAGAGGACGTCCGCGACATCACCGACACCCTCGACTCCGTCGGCAACACGACGGCCGCCATCGGCAAAGGCTTCGCGATCGGCTCGGCGGCCATGGCGGTGCTGTGCATGATGACCTCGTATATGTTCTCGTTCGCGGACAAGGCGAGTCTCGACAGCGTCAGCAAAATCGAAGATATGTTCAAAGCCGTCTCCCTCAACGTCATCCATCCGCTCGGGCTGACCGGCGCCATCTTCGGCGCGGCGCTGCCGTTCCTGTTCTCCGGTCTGCTGATCAAAGCGGTCGCGAAGGCGGCGGAGCGCATGGTCGTCGAAGTGCGCCGCCAGTTCAAGGAGATCCCCGGTCTGCTCGAAGGTACGGCGCTGCCGGATACCAAGACCTGCATCGGTATCTCCACGCAGGGCGCCATCAAGGAAATGAAATTCCCGGCGGTCCTCGCCATCGCGTTCCCGATCATCTGCGGCTTCCTGTTCGGTGCGCAGTTCGTCGGCGGCATCCTCGTCGGTTCGACGCTCTCCTCGATCATGCTCGCCATCTTCACCGGCAACGCCGGCGGTGCGTGGGACAACGGCAAGAAGTACATCGAAACCGGTGCGCTCGGCGAGGGCAACGGCAAAGGCTCGCCCACGCATGACGCGGGCGTCGTCGGCGACACGGTCGGCGACCCGCTCAAGGACACGGTCGGTCCCTGCCTGGACATCCTTATCAAGATCATGTCCACCCTCTCCCTGGTCATGGGTGCGGCGTTCGCGAAGTACAACCTGTACGACATGCTCCCGAAAGGCTAAAAAGCGGTTTTCCGCTCGAAAAAGGCGTCCCCTCGCGGCTTTCTCCGCCGCGAGGGGTTTCGATTTTTCGTCCGGCTGTCCGCGGTTTGGTCAAAACTCCCAAAATTCGCGATATTTTTTGTGCAAAGGCGAAAATCGAAAAATGCCCTTGATTCTTTCCGCATTATGTGCTATACTAAAGCAGTATCAAAATCCCTGATTGTCGGTTTTTCGGATCGGCAACCTCTTGGGAAACGTCAGGAGGACATATGAGACACACGAAATCGGTAAGATGTGCGATGAAACGGGTGCTGGCGCTGGCGCTCTGCCTCTGCTTCGGCGTCCTGCTTCTGAACGCCTGCGGTCTGAAAGAGGGCGAAAAGGGCGCTGTCATCCAGCTCTACCTCGCGGATTTCCCGCAGACGTTGGATCCGGCGTTGCTGCAAGGCAACTCCGATACGACGCAGCTGCTCAGCCTGCTCTTTGAGCCGTTGACCCGCATGGACGAAGACGGCGACGTAGAGGGTGCGCTGGCGGACGACTGGTACGGGGAATACGATACCGTCAATCAGGAGTACGCGATCTTCTTTGAGCTGAACGAATCGCAGTGGTCCAACGGCACCGGCGTGACGGCGGACGACGTCGTCTGGGCGTGGAAACGTATCCTCAACCCGGACACCGAAAGTCCCTACGCTCCCCTGCTCTACTGCATCAAGAACGCCAAAGCGATCAAAGCCGGTATCATGACGTCCGACGACCTCGGGATCACCGCCGAGGACGACCATCTCCTGAAGGTCGTGTTCGAGGACGCGAAGGACTTCACCGAGGAGGAGCAGGAAGAATACGGCATCCAGCCTTACGTCGTAGACGAGGATACCTTCGATTACGCGTGCGATCGGTTTGCGGAGAACGTTTCCAACATCCACCTCTCCCCGGTCAGCGAAAACGTCGTCAAGCGTTACAAGGACTATAAGTCCGAGGACGACCGCGACCATATCTACCAGTGGGGCGACTATTCCGCCGCTTCCATCGTCACGAACGGACTGTTCAAGGTGCAGTCGTTCGTCGCGGGCAACCGCCTCGTGCTGGAGCGCAACGGATACTACCGCTACGACGAGGACAACGACGTCGACGAATACGTCACGCCTTACCGCCTGAGCATTACGTACTACGAAGGGCAGATCAAGTACGACCCCACCACCGGTGAAGGCGGCGACACGCAGGAGAATTATCAGGCGCAGAAGTACAACGACGGAACGATCTATATGCTTTCCCGGTTCACCAAGGATAACTACGGCGAGTATTCCAAGGATATGGAAACGGCGAGCACGACCAACGGCTACGCCTATCTCTTCAACACCCGCACGATCACCGACGCGAACGTTCGCCGGGGGCTCGCCGCCGCGCTGGACCGCGAAGAGATCGTCAACAGCGTGACCGGCACCGGCGAAGTCGCCGCGACCGGCTATGTGCCGTCCGGGGTGTTTGATACGGACAGCGATACCGATTTCCGTGAAGTAGGCGGCAACACCTATGCGGAGCTCGGGAATGCGGAGGAACTGCTCAGCGGTTCGCGTGGGTCGTACAAACTCATTTACCTGATCCCGGAGGACTTCTCCCGCTACAATTCGACCCAATTCTCCAGCAAGCGGCTGCTGGAGCAGGCGGTGGTCAATTACAACGTCTATGAAAACATCGCCAATTACGCCGTAGAGCGCTGGGGCGAACTCGGTATCAGCGTCGAAGCCGAAGGGCTGGTGTTCAGCGAATATGAGCAGGCGCTGAAGGACGGCGATTTCGACATCGCCGGCTACAACGTCATCATGGATTCGACGGACGCGCTCGCCTACCTCGCCCCGTACGCGACCATGTACAGCGGACGGCAGGTCGCCATCGACCTCGAAGGAGCGGGCGTCACGCCCGGCTACACGGGTCTGGAAAGCGATGAATACGATGCGCTGATCGACAAAGCGACCTACACGGCCAATCCGGAGGATCGTGCGGAAGCGCTGCACGAAGCGGAGCGGATGCTCGACGAGCTCTGCCCGGCAACGATGCTGTTCTACTACACGAACAGCTACGTCGCCAGTTCCGAGCTCAGCGGGATCGGGGACGCCGACTACTACGGCTGCCTGTCGCTCGAGAACCTGAAACTTTCCGACTGGCGCACGGTCAATTCGAGGGAAGAAGCGGCAAGCCTCGCGCTTGAAGCGAGTTTCGCCGATTAAACGAATTTTTCAAGACATACGCCGAAAGCGGCACGGAGATCTTTCCCGGTTTCCGTGCCGTTTTGTTTCGGACAAAAGAAGCCGGACGGGAAGCGCCGACGTGCCGGGTAAAACCGTTTGCTTATCGGCTGTCCGCACGTTTGGCGGGTCGGGACCGCCGGAACCTCCTTCTGCCCATCGGGAGCGAGCCCGTATGCGGTCTTTTTCGCCTCTTTTTTGCGGAAAAACGAAAAAAGCACTTGACATTACGCCGATTTTGTGGTATCCTATGTGTGTTGTGAATACGGCACGAACCATTAGCTCAGTCGGTAGAGCATCTGACTTTTAATCAGGGGGTCCGGAGTTCGAGTCTCCGATGGTTCACCAAGAAAAAGGCGATTGCGAAAGCAACCGCCTTTTTCAATGATGTTTGCCCTGTCGGGCAAATGATGTGGGCTTCGCCCATGATGTTGCCTCCGGCAATGATGTGTGCCTGTGGCACATAGGCAAACATCGCATCATTGCGACCGCAGGGAGCAACAGCATTCCGCCGACAGGCGGAACATCATATCGCCGCAGGCGATACATCATCGAAAGGTTCACAACTTCCGCATCTACAGCGTGGGAATTCAAGTCTTACCACCAAAAAGCCGAGAAAATCTTTTTATTGTGGTTAGACAAAAATCGGCAAGACCTTCGTCTTGCCGATTTTTAACGCTTCACTGCGTCGCGGCGAGCGGTTCTACGCGCTGCGCTTTTTGCCGACGCGCTCCCCGGCGCCGCCCGTTTCCTTGACTTCCGGCAGTCCTTCGACGGACATCAGCAGCGACAGGACCCCCGCCAACGCGGTCGCGCTCGCGACCGTCAGCCAGTTGACCCCTTCCAGCATCGCTTCGGCGCTGATGGTGGCGAGCGCCGTCTGCGCCATGGTTTTCATTGCGCGGATCCCCGCCGCTTTCAACCACCGTTTGGTCTTTGCTTTCATGCGTTACGCTTCCTCTGTCAAATTTTTTCCAGATCTGCGGCCCTCACCCGCCCGGTGTAGACCGCTTTTGTCGGTTCGGTGCTGACCAGCAGGACCTCCCCGCCCTGCTCCACGGCGCGGACGTACAGCGTCGCCTGCGGGACCCAGGACGCCATACGACCGCCCCCCGCGTACTGCGTCACGCCCGGCTTACAGCGGACCCGATCCCCGACCGCGAAACCGACGGACGACCCGACCGGCGAAAACGTTCCCGCATCGACGTAGCCGAACACCGTGCAGCCCGCCCCGGTGTGGCGGAGGTGATACGGGTGTTTGCTCTTGCCCGGACGGTAAATTTCCGTGATCTCCGCTTCGCCGCCGACGCAGTCGTAGCCGGTCGTCGCATTCGCGCTCCGATAGTGGATCTTCCCGGTGTACAGGACGCGGTCGCCAACCTTGAACGCGGTCGGGTCCGCTTCGGGCGTGTCGTCCGTTTCGGGCGTCAGCAGGTCGCGGACGCACTGCCGGAACCAGTCCATGTCCTTCCCGAAGTTCGCCAGCCAGTAGTCCGGGTCCGTGTGCGTGCTCGCCATACCCGCTTTGCCGGCTTCGTTGTGCGAGCAGATCTCCTTCTCCGTAAACCCGTACCGCTCGCAGAGATACGCGCAGAACTCCTGCGCTTCCCGCATGACGGCGTCAAAATAGGCTTCGTCCTTCAGGTCGTCCTCGCAAATTTCAAATTGCACGCGAGCGTTCGGGTTGTAGTTGTAGCTGCCGTTTTTGCCGGAAGAACAGCCCCAGCAGACCACGTCGAACGGGAGCGTGTTGTAGGTTTCCACGTCTCCCGCAGCGTTCACGCCGATGAACGCGTGGACGCACTTCTGGAAGCCCGCCTTACTTTGGTTCCAATGGTTGCCGTTCCCGTTCTTTCCGAGGTCGTCCAGGATCGCCTGACGGTTTTCCTGCCCTTCGACCGGCTGCACATAGCGTTTCAGCGTCCTGTTGTTCGCCGCCGTGGAGTGGACGACGATGCCTTTCGGCTTGCCGCCTTCCATTTTGACGGACTGCTTGTAGCAGTCGTTTTCGATAAGATAGCACTGTTTTAGCTGCATTTTGCCTTGTCCCCCTTCAGTATTCGGTGTATGCGTTTTCGCGTCAGGATGTTTCTACGTTTTTTCTGTTCCGTCGCTTCTCAAAAATCGAACACCATTCACTTTTCGTCTCCTTTACTCGTTTAATTTCTGAACTATAATCACATAATACCACATGGAAACGGATTTGTCAAGCGGTTTTTGTGAAATATTTTCAGAATCTATTGACAATGTGATTTTTATTCGATATAATTGACTTGAAAGGAGGAACAGCACATGGATTTTTCCGCAAAGCTGAAACAGCTTCGCAAGGCGCGAAAGATCACGCAGGAACAGCTCGCAAAACTGATCAACGTCGAGCGCTCCACCGTCGGCAAATACGAAACGGGCGTTCTCCCTTCGATGGAGGTCCTGCGGAGAATTTCCACGGTTTTTGACGTAAGCGTGGATTATCTGATCGGTCAGGAGACCGTCGGGACGTCCCGTGTTCCCGGCAACCTCCTCCCGCTGGAAACCAAAAAAGTCCCCCTTCTCGGAAGGATCGCCTGCGGACAGCCGATCTTCGCGAACGAGGAACACGGGGAGTTTATCGTCGCGTCGGACACGCTCGACGCCGATTTCTGCCTGCGTGCGCAGGGGGACAGCATGGTCGGTGCACGGATCCTCGACGGGGACGTCGTATTCATCCGTCGGCAGGATACGGTCGAGAACGGGCAGATCGCCGCCGTGCTGATCGGCGACGAAGCGACGCTCAAACGGGTCTACTACTACCCGGAATCCGAAAAACTGATCCTGACCCCGGAAAACCCCGCCTATGAACCGTTGGTCTATATGGGCGAAGAGCTCGGCGAGATCCGTATCATCGGTCGCGCCGTGGCGTTTCAGAGCGTGATACGGTGATGGGTCGCCGTTTCCCGGTCTGCTTGCGGCGGGAATCTGCGGTTCTGGAAAGGCAAATGCGAAAAAGCGCCGGTCGGCACCGACGCTTTCGTCTGTAAAAAAACTCAACACAGTCAAAATTCAATAAAAATAATGTTCCGTAGGCGGACATGAGCCGCCGGAGGAACTCAACAAGAGAAAACCGGCGATGGCGGCGTCAGAAGTGGCGCAAGCCAAGCCGGTTTTCGACCAAAGGGGGTATTCGGGGGGGAAAAGCAGAGCAAGGAGGAGCAGCGACAACGTCGTTAGCGACGCCGTCGCGATTGCGTTTGCCCTCCGAAAATTTTTCCTTTTATTCGCTCGCCTTGAGCGAATCCACCATATCCACCTTGCGCACGACCGGGACCGAAAGCAGGCTGACGAGCAGCGAAAACAGCATCGTCAACGCGAACGCGATCACATAGCTCATTACCCCGATGTCCCGCCCGAACATGACGATGTCCAATTCCACCGTGCGAATGACGAACGCGTGCAGCAGGATCCCGAGCAGAAGCCCCACGACATCGCCAAGCACCGCCAGAAGGAAGGATTCCCGAAAGACGTACGAGAACACTTCCGGCTCGTAAAAGCCGAGCACCTTGATCGTAGCAAGCTCCCGACGGCGCTCGCAGATGTTGATATTGTTGAGGTTGTACAGCACGATGACCGCCAGTGCGCCCGCCGAAAAGATCAGCACATAGACGACGAAATTGAGCTTTTCGATCATATTCGAGAAGGTTTCCCGCAGTTCGCCGGAAAATTGCAGATAGGCGACGTTTTCGCTCTCGTACAGTCGCTCCGAAACCGCCGTGCGCACTTCCTCGGTGTCCTCGTTCAGCTTTACGAGCATACTCGACGGAGCGGGCTCCTCCGCGAACAGGTCGCGGTACTGCGACGGAGAAAGGCAGGCGTAATTGAGCAGGTAGTTCTCGAACACACCGCCGACGCGGACGGTCGCTTCCCCGCCGTCCTCCCGCTTCAGAAGGACCTCGTCCCCCGCGGAAACGCCGAGGATCTGCGACGCTTTATCCGAAAGCAGCAGTCCGTCCTCCTGCGAAAGCGGGTCGCCGCCGGGCGTATGCAGGGAAAGGTATTCCCCGATCCGCGATTCGTCCAGCGGAACGTAGAGTGTCACGCCCTCGACCTCGTCCTTGCCGTTCTCCAGTGTCAGCGATTCCGCACACACCGGCAGAACGCCGTTCACGAGGTCGTCCTCCGCGAAAGCGCGAAGCGTCGGGTCGTCCTCCCAGACCGCCCCGTCCTTGAGCGAAACGGTCAGTTCGTAGGTCTGCACGCGGTCGAACTGCCGATCGACGATGCAGCCGATGGAGTCCTGCAAGCCGAACCCGGTCAGCAGCAGCGCCGTGCAGCCCGCCACACCGACCACCGTCATCAGCAGCCGCTTCTTATATCGGAACAGGTTGCGGAACGCCACCTTGCGGTGGAAGGACAGCCGCTTCCAAAGGAAGGTCAGCCGCTCCAGAAGGATCCGCTTCCCGGCGACCGGCGCACGCGGACGCATCAGCGACGCAGGCGTCTCCCTCAGCAAGGTCCGGCAGACCAGCCACGTCACCAGCAAGATCCCCCCGCAGACCGACAGAAACGCCGCAAGCGCGTAGCCGAATCGGAAGGACAGTTCCAGCTTCGGCAGGGCGAACATGATGCTGTACGCGTTCCAAATGACGCTCGGGAACAGCCACGAACCGATCAAAATGCCGAGCAGCGATCCCGGCACGCAGGCGCACAGGCAGTAGCCGAGGTACGACCACAAAATCTCCCGGTTCGTGTAGCCGAGCGCACCGAGCGTACCGGCTTGCGTGCGTTCCTCCTCGACCATGCGGGTCATGGTCGTCATCGCGACGAGCGCCGCGACGAGGCAGAAGAACACCGGGAACACCAGGGAGATCGACCGGATCTTCTCCGAATTGGTCGAAAAGCTGTTGAAACTGACGTTGTCCGCACGGGTCAGCACCACCCACGACGGGGCTTCCAGCGCATCCCTGTCCGCCTTGACCTGCTCGATCTCCGCTCGTGCGTCCGCCAGCTCCCGCTCGCCGTCGGTGCGGCGCTTCTCCAGCTCCGCCCGCGAATCCGCGAGGACGCTTTTCTGCTCGTCCAGTTCCTTCTTCGCCTGCGCGACGCCGGCGGCGACCTCCGGCGGGAAATTTTCCTCCGCACCGTAGAGGAGCAGCAGACCGTCGAGCTGCGTTTGCAATGCGCTCTCCGCGTCGTCGATTTGGCTTTGCGCCGACGCGACCTGTTCTTCCGCCGCCGCAAGACCGCTTTCCAGCTCGTCCTCGGCGTCCCGCACTTCGCCCTCCGCCTTCGCGATCTCGTCGTCGTAGGTCTTGCGGATGTCCGCGTACCGCACGTCGGAACGCTCCTCCCCGAGCGTTTCCGCGTCGCTCTGCTTCTCGTCGAGCAGGTCGAGGTATTCGTCGGAGAAGCAGTTGTATGCCGCCGTGTCCGTGTACGTCACGACGAGGTCGGTGTACACCGAAAGGTCGAACGCGGACGGCAAAAGGTACAGCACCGCGCTGACCTGCCCGGTCCCGACCGTGGTCTTTTCCCGTTCGATGGATAAGTACAGCGGGCTTTCCGCCAGACCGACGACGGTGAACGTCCGCGGGACCAGTCCTTCCGGGGAATTCTCCTCGGAAACCGTAAAGACGTCCCCGACGGCGTATCCGTCGGTGAACGCGCTCGGCATTTCCAGCACGCACTCGTCGGCACGCTCCGGCATTCGTCCTTCCGTGAGCGCAAAGCCGTTCACCCGTTCCTCCGCCGGCTCGGAAAAGCCCCAAAGCCGGGCGGTCAGCTCGTCGCCGTTGGGGTCGCCGAGTACGAGGTCCATGCTGTATCCCGCCTGCACGCGGTCGACGCCCGGAAGAGCGCGCACCGCGTCCCGATCGTCGTCGGTCAGCCCCGCCGTTCCCTTGATGTCCAGATCCATGACCCGGTACTGCCGGTAATAATCGTCCGCCGAATCCCGCATATCCGGGCAGGTCGAAAACAACCCGACCAGGAATCCGCACCCGAGCGCGACGATCGCGAAGATGGAAAGAAACCGGGGCATTCCGCGCAGAACGGCGCGAAGGATCATTCGTCTGTAGTTGCGTTTCACGGAAATGCTCCTTTCACCACTCGATCTCGTCGACCGAAAGCGGGTGGTCCTGCATTCGCACGTCCGTCACGGTCCCGCTCCGCACGGTGATGACCCGATCCGCCATCTTCGTAATGGCTTGGTTGTGCGTGATGATGATGACGGTTTTGCCGGTGGAACGGCAGGTGTCCTGCAGCAAACGCAGGATGGACTGACCGGTGCGGGAATCCAGCGCCCCGGTCGGTTCGTCGCAGAGCAGCAGCTTCGGATTTTTCGCAAGCGCACGGGCGATCGCGACCCGCTGCTGTTCCCCGCCGGAAAGCTGCGCCGGAAAGTTCGACATCCGGTCGCCCAGCCCGACCGCCCGCAGCGTTTCCGCCGCGTCGAGGTGGTCCGGGCAAATGTCGCACGCCAGTTCGACGTTTTCGAGCGCCGTCAGGTTTTGCATGAGGTTATAGAACTGAAAAACGAACCCGACGGAATGCCGGCGATACTCCGTCAACGCCTTTTTTCCGCAGGCGCTGATCTCCCGCCCGTCCAGAAAAATCTTCCCGGACGTACAGCTATCCATTCCGCCGAGCATATTCAGCAGCGTGGTCTTCCCCGCCCCGCTCGGTCCGACGACGACGCAGAATTCCCCGCGACCGACCGCAAAGCTGACGCGGTCCACCGCACGGATCTCCGTTTCCCCCGCCTGATAGATTTTGGAGACTTCCTCGAACCGCACGAAGTCCCCGTCCTTTTCCGTCTGCACAGCCATTCGACCTTCCTCCCGACGCGATACATTCTTTCATTTTCATTTTATCGCGAAAATACGGACGGTTGCAAGCGCATATCGTAAAAAAATTGTAACATTGTGTCTATTTTTGAAAAAAAGACCGCTCCCGCGCTGTTGCGCAGAAAACGGTCTATGCGAATCTATCCAATTGTTTCGTTCGGTCGCTTTACGGGTCCAGAACGACCTGCTTCTGACCGATCGCGTTCAGGAGGATCCGGTCGCCGAGGTCGTACAGCTCGTAATACTGCGTCGTCGAGCGGTTGCTCGCCACGTCGTTCCGGAAGGTGCCGTTGTTTTCAAAAATCTTATACTTCACCTCGAAGTAGTACACCGAGACCTCCCGTCCCTCATATTCCGCCGTCGAACGGGACTGCGTCCGGTTGACCTCAATGTCGTAGAGCATCTGCATCGTAAACCGTTCCGGCGGCTCGAACGTGTCGATATAGTACGGCGTCAGGAAGGAGCGGTAGGTCTCGCAATCACCGCGAATGATCGCGTCGAAATAGTCGTGAAAGAAAACCGAAGCGACCCCAAGGGAACGGTAGTTCTCCTCCGTGATGGTCTCGCCGGAGCCGTATTCCAGATAGCGTACCGACCGGTCAAGCCGCTGGTACGCCGGATACTCGAAAATGTTCCGATCGTAATCCGCTTCGTAGAACACGTCGCTCGGAAGGGGTTCCGGACGTTCGGGCGTATCCTGCAGCAGAAACGCCGTCAACCCGAGCGCCCCGGCGAGGACGGCAAGAGAAAGCAGAACGACCCCGACGAACAGTGCGACCCGTATGATCTTTCCGCGGTCGGACAGCTCCTTCCACGGGGTCCTTTTTTTGGTGGATTTCAAAGCGTCCCCTCCCTTTTTGCGGTCCAATAAGCAAGCAGGGCGAGGAAGATCCCCTCGCCCCGCCCGGAAAACGGTTTACTGGTGCAGATACCGCCGCAGATTGTCCGCGCCGATGCGGATGCCTTTCAGCGGATCCTCCATGCCTTCAAACTCGATCATCAGGTAGCCGTCATAGCCCGCACGCTGCAGCGCATGGATGCACTGATGGACCGGCACGTTGCCGTGACCGATGATCGCACCGCGCAGGTAGTTGCAGGCACGGGTCTGGAACCAGCCTTCGCCCGGCGCGTCCTCCGCGCCCGAACGCTTGTGGAAATCCTTGGCGTGCGCATGGATCGCGTAGGGAGCCATCACGCCGACCGCGTACGCGTTGTCCGCGTCCGCGCAAGCGAAGTTCCCAATATCGACCAGTGCGCCGAAGTTCTCGTCGCCGACCTCGTTAATGAGCTTCTCGACGCGCTCGGGGTCCTGCGCAAAGAACCCATGGTTCTCGATGCAGGTCTTGATCCCACGCGTTTTCGCGTACTCCGTGACCTCGCGATAAGCCTTCGCCAGAATGGGCAGCACCGCGTCGAAGCTGCGACGGGTCTTGACGGACGCCGGATACCCGGGGGTCGCGTCGTGCCGCATACACTTCGCGCCCAGCGCGACCGCGACGTCGACCATGCGCTTGACGCGCTCGACCTCTTTGTCGAAATCGTTGTTGAGGAAATCGGAACCGATGCAGAAGCAGACCGCTTCTACGCCGACCTCCTTGCAGTAATCGCCCAATTCCTTGGCTTGCGCGAGATATTCCTCATACGGGAGACCGTTCCCCCAGGAGGAATCCACGAAATCCACGCCTTCGCACCCGAATTCCTTGGCTTTGTCAATGCAGCCTTTGGTTCCGAGGGTGTCGATGTACTCGTGGAAGCTATACAGACTGACGCCGATTTTCATACCTGTTTTTCAAATTCCTTTCCGATTTCTATGGCTTCTTTTTTTGCTTAATCAAAGACGATGGTCGGCACTTTCGAGAGGTCGTTCAGACCGATGATCCCGCCGCCGTCACGGAGCGCGACGTTCTTCCAGGTATCCTTGTCGCCCTGGTTGACGGAGATGGAAACGCCGATGGTCGTGCCCTTCTTGCCCTCGATGGTTTCGCCCTTCTTTCCGCATTCGGAGAGCGGGATGGAGACCTCGTAGGTGGTCGTCTGGGCGCCGTCGTCACGTTTGGAAACGTTCTTTCCGCCGAACTTGATGGAAGCGTCGCCGCAGAAAAGCTGGTTCGCGTCCTTGCCGGTGTCGGTCACGCCGACGCCGTACTGACGGAAGATGTTGTCCGTTTGCGCCTGCTGGGTCTTGCCGGCTGTGGTTCCGAAGTTCCAGTTCGCGCTGTTCACGAAGTAATCGTCGGTCGGGGAGATCGACAGGACGTTGATCTGGATCGAATCGTAACGCCACAGACTCCCGGTCTGCGCGTCGGGCAGATAGTGGTTCGGGGAATCGACGACCACGCCGATGTAAAGATTCTCCGCGTCGTAGGTCATGTAGACCTTCGCGGTGACTTCGACGTTCAGCTTCGCAAACTGCTCGTAATTCGCAATATCGGAATCCGGCTCGATCTCCCAGATCGGCTTGCCGTATTCATCCTCGGTCACGGAACCGTCGACCGTGGCGGTCACATTCTTGATGTGCGAATCAAGCGCTTCCGTTGCGCGGAAGCCGTGCGGGAAGACGACGGTTTCCGGCTTGAGCTTCTTGATCGCGTCCACTTTCTCCTGGAAATCCTTATGGGCGGCGATGACGAAGCCGTCCTCCGGGATCTCGACCTTATCCTTGCCGCTGTCGCTGACGCCGAGGGAACTGGTAAGCGTATAGCCCCAGCTGTCCGGGTTGTAGGTAAACACAAGGATGTTGTAATCGTCGTAGCTGCCGTTATCGCTGGCGATGGTTCCGCCGTACTCGTAGTTGAAGCCGATAACGCCCGGGACGCCGTCCTCCGGACCTTCGTTAAGCCCGGTCAACTGCAGGCAGGTCGCGCCGGAAGCGACGGCGGCTTGCAGCTTCGTGCCTTCGCCGATCGATCCGTCCCAGCTGATAAACTGGGTAAGACCCTTCGTTGTGGCAGTACCGTCGCCGTCTCCGCTGGACGTATCCGAGGAGGCGCCGGAAGCGGAACTCGTAGAGGCAGCGCTGCTCGCGGCGGAGGAAGCGCTGCTTGCAGCGGAAGAGGAAGCGCTGCTGCTCGCAGCGGAGGAGGAATCGTTGCTGCTCGCGGCGGACGAAGCGCTCGAAGAAGCGCTGCTCGCCGACGACGCGGCGGACGAGGATGCTGCGGTGCTTGACGCGCTGCTCGTCTCTTCGGGATCGCCCGAACAAGCGGCGACGCCGACGACCAATGCAAGCGCTAACAGCAGGAGAAATAGTTTTTTCATGAGAATGTTCCTTTCTTGCCTAGCGGCTTAAAGCGGCTTTATTTTGCTTTTTTTTGTTTCAAAATCGACACGGTCTCAACTTTTTTTGCGCTTCCGAAGAAGCACGACCGCGACACACCCCGCGACGGCGACACAGCCGGCGATCACGCCGACGATCGCCCAAGGGAAGCCGCCGGACTTGATGCCGGCAAAGTCGCAAAGCGCCTTCGGCAGGTCCTTCGCGGTGGATTCGTCCACCTGCACGAACCCGAATACTTCCTTGCCCGAAGCGTCGGAAGACAGATAGACCCAACCGTCCTCCAACTGCACGGCGGTCGCATCCCCCGCCGGGATCGCGACGGTCTCCGCCGACGCGTCCAAACGGGTATAGACCGTCACTTCCCCGTCCAGCGCCAGCTTCCCGACGCTTTCCGGGTCATATACGACCACTTTTACCGTCGACAGCTCGGAAACATTGTAGCCGTCGGTCACGCTGAAGCGCACTTCAAACGTGCCCGGCGACGCGTTCGAGCCGTTGAGCAGATAGAACCCGTCCCCTTCGACCATGAACGGAAGCCCTTCCGGGATGTCGAGTTCGACGGTTTTCAGGTCCCCCCGCAGACTGTCCTCGTCCGTCACGTCCAGCCTTCCGGACGTGCGCTCCCCGACCGCACCGACGACGCACTGATTCTGCGCGACGGTCGGCGCAAGGGCGGCGAACGTGCCTTTGACGTACCGATAGGTCATGTCGTAGACCTGCCGCTGGTCGGACGAGGCGGCCGCCTTCGAGCAGGAAAGGATCCCCGTCACGCCTTGGTAGAGCATCATCATATGCCCGTCCATGCAGCCGGTCTTGTACCCGGTATGGACGTATTTGTAGTACCGTTCGCGGAAATCCGTCTTTCCGATGTCAAGCTCGAACTCCATCCCGAGCCCGTATTTCTTCGCCTGTGCGGCGGAATCCTCCACCGTTCCGGGCAGCGGATCCCCGGTTTCTTCGCTCCCGCTGAACGCGTAACCGCTTTGCAGGGTGGCGCAGTCGAACCCAAGCTCCACCGCACGGTCGAAACCAGGCGAGCAGTAGTACGGGATCCAGATGGTTTTCAGATCTTTTTCATGGGCGTAATCGTTGAACGCCATGACGAATGCTTCTTCGTCCGAGGTCATGGTGTACTGCACGATCTCCTCGTGCCAGTACAGCCCTTTCAGCTCGAGATGCGAGAAATTCGCGTCCTCGAAGCCCCCGACGATCCGGTCGATATAGGTTTTCAGCAGCTGTGTCCGGTTTTCAAGGGTATTCGGCGAGATCCCGCCGAGGGAATAGCTCCCGAACGCGAGATACGGGACCGAAAGGAACACCGGGTAACGGGTTTCCCCGCCCAGTTCCGCACTGTGTTCGCCGACCAGCCGATCCAGTGCGGCGAGGTTCGTGGTATCCGAAACGCCGAGAAGTTCGTCGATATATTCATCCCAGCCGGCTTCGGTCTTGAAATCATGCGTGTTCGGCAGGAACAGCATGGACGAAAACATGGTGTCGGTCACTTCGCCCTTGGTATCGACGTACAGCAGATACGGGAGCAGCTGCTCCTCGGTATACTTGCCGGACGTGTACATCAGCACGATATTGCCGACGCCGTCGATCTGCCCGGCGAATCCGCGGTCCGCGAACGGTTCGTCCGCCGACGCGCTTTCCGCGCCGGAAGCGTCCGCCGTGCCGCTGACCGTGATTTCATCAATATAGGTATGTACGTCGCTCGAAAAGGTGACGCGCACATACCGCGCACGGTACGGCTTTTCCAGTTCGACTTTCTGCTCCACGAGCAGAGCGCCGACGCCCGCGACGGAATCCGGGTCGTCCAGCGTGCCGACCGTGCCGAAAGATTCGCCGTCCTCCGACACCGCGACCTTCACATAGCGCGGACACTGCACCCCGCCGTTCGCCCGCAGGCTGTCGACCTCCACGGAAGAGACCGCGCAGACCGACTCGAGGTCGATCGTGACGGTGACCGCCGTGCCGCGGTAGAGATGCAGGAACGCCGCGTCCGCCGGCGACGCGGAGGACGCACGAACGCCGTCCGTCAGCGCATTTTCCGGCGTATACGCCTTCTTCGGGTACGCGTTTTCGATCGGGCTGTCATACGAAAGGGTGTAGGGCTTCCCGACGGAAAGAACCGTCTCCCCTTCCGCCGCACGCACCGCAAGACACGGGAAAACCGCCAACACGCCCGCAAGCAATCCCGACAAAAGCCGTCTCATTTGAAAATTCATTTCCGCTCCTTCAAAGTTTCGCCTTACGCGACGGATTCTTTATAGGCTTCCACCGTCGCACGCATATCCGTCTCGACCGCGGACTCGATCGCCTCCCAGCGGGAGGTCAGATCGTTGGTCGCGCCGTTGATCAGCGAACCGTAGAAGTTGATCAAAGCGCCGTTGCCCCAGTTGAAATAGGAACCGAGGTCATAGAAACGGCTGCCATAGACCAGATCCAGCATTTCGGAATCTTCCTCGGACAGGGTCTGCAGCTGAAGCGTTTCCTGATAGTACGCTTTTTTGACGTCGCTGCCGTAGTAGCCGAGCGCGTCGAGCAGGGCGTACGCCGCGTCCATGTTCCTGCAGCAGATCGGGATCCCGATGACGGAGGACTGGTAGCGGTTGACCGTATTGCAGTAACGGTCCTGATTTTCGTCAAACTTCGGGGTCGGCAGGACGCCGAACTCGAAATCCATGTTCGCCCGCTTGAGGATGGAGATGGAACTGGAGGTCGTGTTGTAGAACAGCCCTCTCTGGTTGATGAACATCTCCTCCAGTTCGGCAAAGCCGTATTTGGACGGCGACGAGCCTTGACCGATGATCAGTTCCGCCCGCTGGGTGATCTGCTTATCCGACATGATCTGGTAGACCTTGTCAAACACGGTCTGCCCCTGCCCGGAAGCCACGTTGAGCTGGAAGTAGTCCTCGGTGTCCGGGTCGGCCGTCGCCATCGCGAAATCGCAGCCGTTGACCAGCACCGTCGCGCCGTAGGCGTGGGAGAGGTTGCCGAAGGTGGCGTTGAAGCCCCATTCGCCGTTTTCATCGGCATGGGACACCAGTTTGCACATTTCCTCGAAGAGGTCGAGCGTGAACTTGCCGTCCTTGACGATTTCGTAAATATCGCCGTACTGCAGCAGGTCCGCGTTCTCTTCGTACATCTTTTTATTGTAGAGATAGAGGTAAATGTTGTCGTCGTCCGTGATCAGCGCGTCGCCGCTGAGGAAATAGGACTTCCCGGCGATGGAGATCGCGTCCATACATTCGCGGTCCCACCACGGCTGGTCGATGCTGAGCTTTTCCGGTTCGATGGACCAGAAAAGGTGATCCGTGATGCTCTGCACCATGTTATCGACCGAATCGCAGACCAGATCGAAGTCCGCCGTACCGGCTTGCTGCTGTTCGCGAAGGTACGCGACCGGGGTGTTATCGTCATCGGTATAGACTTCGATTTTCAAGCCGTGATTCTGCTCGATCAGACCGTTCCGGGCTTCGACCGCCGCAAAGACCTTGGAAAAATCCTCGTCCTTGGTGTCCGCTTCCGGGACAAACTGCATTTGCCCGTAGGTATGGCGATCTCTGCCGACGCAGAGGATCTTGACCGTCGTATCTTCATAAAAATCCTTGTAAAGGAAATTGTCTTCCGGATCGGCGGTATTGCTCTGAGCGGCGCCGGAACCGGAGGAATTTTCCTCGCCGGTCTCGCACGCGGCAAACGCAAAAACGCACAGAAGGGCGACCAACAAGATACAAGTCAGCCGCGTGGCGATGGACTTTTCGCGATACATAAGGAACCCTCCCGTTTTGGCAATTCTTGGCAACTCTGCAAAATATTCTCTACTGACATTATAGCATAGCGGGATTTTGTTTTCAACGATGTTTTCTCTAAACTTTTAGGGATTATTTTGTGCATTTTGCTCAACTGCCGATTGAGCGGTCTCCAACACGGCGAGCTTGATGCAGCAGCACAGAAGCGGCGCCGCTTCCGCCAGTTCGTTGAGGGACGGGTAGGTCGGCGCGATGCGCAGGATGTTGTCCTCGGGGTCCTGCCCGTAGGGGAACGGCGCACCGGCGGCGGTCAGCACCAGTCCCGCGTCCTTCGCGAGTTCGACGACCCGTTTCGCCGTTCCACGCGGGAGCGTCATGCAGATGAAATATCCGCCGTTCGGCTTGGTCCACGTCACCCCCGGCACGTCGGAAAGCTCCTCCTCGAACACCCGGTAGAGCAGTTGGAATTTCGGGCGAATGATCTCCATATGCACCCGCATCTGCACCCGGACGTCCACAAGCGTGCGGAACACCCGGGAATGGCGGAGCTGGTTGAGCTTGTCATGCCCGATGGTCTGGACCTTCAGGCAGGACAGGATGTGCGCGATGTTGCGCGGACTGGACGCGAGGCAGGAGATCCCCGCTCCGGAATAGGTGATCTTCGACGTGGACATGAATTCGATGAACAGGTCCTCGTTGCCGTACTTCGCCGCCTCGGAGAAAATTTCCAGAAGCGTGTCCGGCGTGTCGGTCAGGTCGTGCAGGACGTAGGCGTTG
>CANQVQ010000005.1 GCA_947627335.1 uncultured Clostridia bacterium
GGCGGGGACGAAGGGGTCGGTCGAGGTCGTGTCGGTGTTGACCGGCAAGCGTGCGTTCGAGGGGGAGGTGCCGGGGGACGCGATCTTCGGCGTGTCCGAGGAGGTGTTCGGTCGGACGCTGTTCTTCCGGCAGTCCCCGCAGGGAGCGGGAAAGGACAAGGACGGTGCGCTGGAGGAGCGGCTGCAGAACCTCGCGGTTTCCGAGGAGGAACGGGTCTGCTCCGGCGAGGCGGTCGACCGTCTGACGAAGGAGCGGAATGCGCTGAAGGGTCGAGCGGGGTCCGGCTGGATCCCGCGTTTGGAGCAGGAGACCGCACGGCTGGAACGTGCGCTGGACGACGCGAAGCGCGAGCACGCCGAATGGGAATCGCTGACCGCGGAACGGCAGTCGCTCGGCGAAAAGATCGAGCGGAGCCGCGACGCAGGCGAGCGGGTCGAGCGGGAAAAGCAGAACCTCGAACGCTGGGAAGCGTCGCAGAAGCGCGGACAGATCGAACGCATTCGTGCGGAGGCGGAAGCGGCGCGGGAGGCGTATGAAAGGTCCTGCGCCGGGACCGCTTCGGACCGTGCCGCGCTGACGGGACTGCTTGCGCAGGTCGCCTCGCTGGAAACGGCGCGGCAGCGGGAAAGCGCCGCGTCCGAAGCCCGTGCGAACGCCGAGCGGGAGGTCCCGCCGCCGTCCGGGTCGGTCCGCGTGAGCGAGCCGAAGGGGCGTTCGGTGTTCCCGGGTCTGCTCGCGGTAGGGCTCGTCCTGCTCGCCGCGGGGGGCGTCCTGTTCGCGCTTCGCGGGAGCGGCGTATTGCCGGTCGCCGTCGTCCTCGCGCTGGCGGGGGTCGCGTCGGCGGTCGTCGGGTTTGTGCTGCGCGGAAAGGAAAAGGAACGCCTTGCCGCGCTGCGTGCGGAAGCGGAGGCGGAAACGCTGCGCCTGCGGTCGCAGACCGCTGCGCGGGACGCACGCCTGCGGGAACTCCGTGCGGCGGAGACGCGGGAACGCGAGGCGCTGGACGCGCTGGAACGCTCGATTTCCGCCGGTTTTGCCGCGTCCGGGCTGGAAACGCCCGACCTGTCGAACGCGGAAGCGCTGCGCACGGACCTGCAGGAACGGATTACCGCCTGCGACGAGCGCGAAAAGCGCAGAGCCGCTTGGGAAAGCGCGGAGAACGCGTCCCGCATCGCGTCCGAAGGCGTTGACCTGGATGCCCTCGCGTCCCTCGCCGAGGGCGCGGTCCCCCCGGCGCGTCCGCGTGCGGAGGTCGAACAGGAAGCGGCGTTCCTGCGGCAGCAGCAAAAACTGCTGACCGAAAAGGACGGACAGCTGCGCGACCGCATTTCCGCCATCGAAGGGCGGGGGAACGACCCGTCGCTGCTCGCCGGCAAACTGCAGGCGGCGAACGACAAGCTGGCGGAATGCCGCCGTCGGTACGAGGCGTATGAGACCGCCCGTCTGGGGATCCTCGAAGCGTCCGACCGGCTCAAGAGCATGGCGGCGCCCCGGCTCGGCGAGATCGCGGGGAAGTACTTCTCCGAATCCACCGGCGGGAAGTACGAAGGACTGCAAACGGATACCCGACTGTCCCTGCGATTCCGGGACGGCGGCGTCGAGCGGGAAAGCGAATTCCTTTCCGCCGGGACGCGGGACAGTGCGGCGCTCTCCCTGCGGCTGGCGCTGGCGGAACTGCTGTTCGGCGGCGAAGGGATGCCGCTGGTGCTGGACGACGCGTTCGGACGGCTGGACGACGATCGGCTGGAGAACGCGATGCGGGTGCTGGGAAAGGCGGTCGAACGGCACCAATTCCTGCTGCTTTGCTGCAGCGACCGGGAGGAAAAAGCGCTTTCCCGCGCAGGCGTCCCCTGCCGAAAATGGGACCTTTTGGACGCAAACCGACAGAAAACGGAGGCATGAAGTCTGAAAAACGGTTCGTTTTTCAGACGGAGGTTTTGTGACTTAGAAGTCATTCTGACTTCTATTCCGACAATCGTCGGAACCGCACAAAACTTCCAAAGTACATAGAAAGGAATAGGTCATGACCATGGAAAACGGAAGAAAACTTTACGCAAAGATCGCAGAGAAGGGGTTTGACGGTGCGGTGTTCCTCGACGAGGTCTCCCAGCGCTGGCTGACCGGCTTTGCGATCACGGACGGCGCGGTGCTGGTGACGGCGAAGGAAACGCTGCTCCTGACGGATTCGCGCTATATCGAGGCGGCTCGCAAGGGGGTAAACGCGGACGTCCGCGTCGCGCTGTTCGAGCGTTTGCCGATCGTCGAAGCGGCGGGATACGCGTCGAAGGAGGGGCTGAAGCGGGTCTGCTTCGACGGCGGACGGCTGACCGTTTCGCAGTGGAAGGAACTCGAAAAAGCGTTCGGCGGCGTGACGCTGGAGGACCTGCCGGGTGCGTGCGAGGACCTGCGACGGGTCAAATCCCCCGCCGAGATCGCAAATATCCGCGCAGCGCAGAAGATCACGGACGCGGCGTTCACGCACATCTGTTCCGTCCTGCGCAAGGGCATGACCGAGCTGGAGGTCGCCGCCGAACTGGAATACTTCATGCGTCGATCCGGCGCGGACGGTCTTGCGTTTGAAACCATCGCGGTGTCCGGACCGAAAAGCTCCCTGCCGCACGGCGTGCCGGGGGACGTCGTGCTGACCGAGAACGCGTTTCTGACGATGGATTTCGGCGCACGGTACAACGGCTACTGCTCGGATATGACCCGCACGGTCGTGCTGGGCAAGGCGGACGGCGAGATGAAGGAGATCTACGACACGGTCCTGCGGGCGCAGAAGGCCGCCATCGCGGCGGTCCGCCCCGGCGTGAGCGGAAAAACCGTCGACGCGGCCGCCCGCGACATCATCACCGAAGCCGGCTACGGTCCCTGCTTCGGGCACAGCACCGGGCATTCGGTCGGGCTGGAGATCCACGAGGAACCGCGTGCGTCCGCCCGCTCGAAGGACGTTTTCGTCCCCGGACAGCTTATCACGGCGGAACCGGGCATCTATCTCGAAGGGAAGTACGGCGTGCGCATCGAGGACCTGATCCTGGTCACGGAAACCGGCTGCGACGACCTGACGGGGAGCGATAAATCGCTCTTGGAGCTGTAAATTCGCAATTCCCCCTTGACAAACGGCGAAAAATCGTCTACAATACTAACTGAAAAAGAATGTCATACGCAAAGGAGAACTACTTATGGTATCAGCAGGTGAATTCAGAAACGGTCTTACGTTCGAAATGGACGGGCAGGTCATGCAGATCATCGAATTTCAGCACGTCAAGCCCGGCAAAGGCGCCGCCTTCGTGCGGACCAAGATGCGCAACGTCATTTCCGGCGCCGTGATCGAAACCACGTTCAACCCGACGGCGAAGTTCGCGACCGCGACCATCGACCGCCGCGAGATGCAGTTCAGCTACAGCGACGGCAATCTCTACTACTTCATGGACATGGAGTCGTTCGAGATGACCCCGGTCGATGCGGCGAAGCTGCCGGACAGCTTCAAGTTCGTCAAGGAGGAAATGATGTGCAAGCTGCTCTCCTATAAGGGCAGTGTCTTCTCCGTCGAACCGCCGATGTTCGTCGAACTGAAGGTCACGAAGACCGAACCGGGCGTCAAGGGCAACACCGCGACGAACGTCACCAAGCCCGCCACCGTCGAAACCGGTGCGGAGATCAAGGTGCCGATGTTCATCGACGAGGGCGAGACCATCCGCATCGACACGCGGACGGGCGAATATCTGGAGCGGGTGAAGTAAATGACGGTTACGGAAAAAGCTGCCTACCTCAAAGGAATGCTCGAGGGCATGAAACTCTCGTGGGAAAGCGACGAGGGCAAGCTGTTTGCCGCCATCGCGGACCTGCTCGAGGACCTCTCCCTCTCCGTTTCGGACCTTGAGGAGGAAACTTCCGCCATGCGGGAGTATATCGACGAAATGGACAACGACCTTTCCGCCGTCGAGACCGCCGTCTATGAGGACGACGAGGACGAGGACGACGACGAGGAACACGACTGCGTCAACTGCGACAGGGACGAGTGCGTCGTGCGGCTGGAATGCCCCGCCTGCGGGGAGGAGATCTTTGTCGAATCCTGCGAACTGGAGGATTGCGAACAGCTCGAATGCCCGTCCTGCGGCGAAATGCTGGACGTCGTCTGCGAGGAAGCGGACGACGGGGACGACGAGGACGAGGGAAGCGAGGACTGACCGATGGCGGATTGGAAACCGGTGACGCGTCCGGTCGTCGATGCGCACGTCCATCTGTTCCCTGCGCGGGTCGCGGCCCGTGCGTCGGACAACATCGTGCGCTTCTACGGGATCCCCCGCGAGGGGGATGGCAGCGCGGAAGGGCTGCTGGAGGCTTGCGCGTCCTTTGCGGACGTGCGGTTTGTGATCTGTGCCGCCGCGCTTGGGCTTTCGAGCCCTTCGGCGGGCAACGATCACCTGCTCGACCTTGCGCGGGAGGACAAGCGCTTCCTGCCGCTTTGCTCGGTGCATCCGGCGATGGAGGCGAAGGCCGCCGTCGCGGAGCTGGACCGCTGCTTCCAGCGCGGCGCCCGCGGGGTCAAGCTGCACCCGGATTTTCAGCGGTACTACGCCGACGACGAGCGCGCCGTGGCGCTTTGCAGGTATATCGCGTCCTGCGGCAAGCCGCTGCTACTGCACGTCGGCGATCCGAAGGCGGATTTCTCGCATCCGCGCCGTGTGCGCAACCTGATCGAGCAGGTCCCGGACCTGACGGTCGTCGCGGCGCACCTGTGCGGATACCGTGCGTGGGAGGACGCGAAAACCTATCTTATCGGCGCCCCGGTCTATACCGACACGAGCGAAGCGCTCTACTGGCTTCCGCAGGAGGAAGTCCTGGAGCTGATCCGCCGTCACGGGACGGACAGGGTGCTGTTCGGCTCGGATTTCCCGCTGTGGAGTCCGCGCCACTCCTTCGACGAACTTGACGCGCTCCCGCTGACGGAGGAGGAAAAGCAAGCCGTCTTTCACGACAACGCCCTGCGGGTGTACGGAGCGGAGGAAGGTTGAAAAACACAGGCGGAACGGAGGGCAAATGGACGAACTGCGGCGGACCATCGGTCGGAACATCCTGCTGCTGCGAACGAATGCCCACCTGACGCAGGCGGAATTCGCGTCGCAGCTGCACTACACGGACAAGGCGATCTCCAAGTGGGAACGCGGGGACTCCGTGCCGGACATCGCGATCCTCAAGCGGATCGCGGAGCTGTTCGGCGTAACGGTGGATTACCTGCTGTGCGATCATGCCGAGAGCGAAAAACTGCCGATGGCGGAGGACGCCGCGATCGCACGGCACAACCATCTGCTCATTTCGCTCATTGCGGTCATCGGCGTGTGGTTCGTCGCGGTCCTGGCGTTTGCCGTGGTGTTCATGGTGCTGCACGTCGCGCTTTGGCAGGCGTTCGTTTTCGCGGTGCCGGTGTCGCTGGTGGTGGCGCTGGTGTTCAATTCCGTTTGGGGAAAGCGAAAGATGAACTATCTGCTGATCTCGCTTTTGCTTTGGAGCGCTCTGCTGACGCTCTATCTGCTGCTGCTCTCCAAAAATCTGTGGGCGCTCTTTCTGCTCGGGATCCCCGGGCAGGTTTGCGTGCTGCTTTGCTCGCATATCCGGCGCTCGCGCAGGTGAAAATGCAGGGCAAACCCGTCGGGGCGCGGAAAAAAGGACCGGCTTCGTCGGGTTTGCTATTTTTTGAATCGGAAAGGAACTGAAAAACCATGATGCGAAAGAAAAAACGGGTCTCGGCGGTGCTGCTGCTGTTGGCGCTGCTGTTTCCGCTCTGCGCGGCGTTCGCGGGCTGCGGTGAAGAGCGGACGGACGGCGAAGAAACCTCCTCCGAAACGACGGAAAGCGGCGAACCGTCAAGCGAACCGTCAAGCGAACCGTCGGACGCTGTCTCGGACGCAGTTTCGGACGGAAAAACGGACGTGGAGCCGGACGCGGACGCGCCCCGGCTGGAGATCGCCCATATCAACGTGCCGAACCAGAACGAAGGCGACATGGTCATCATCTCCGGCTCCCGCGCACAGAAGCTCGGCGACCTCGGCAATTTCGCGTGGTGGTGCGCCTATGTGTTCGATTGGGATGCGGAGCAGGGCTGTTTCGTCCTGACGGACGCGCAGACCAATGCCGCCAACTACGACAAATCCGACGTGCAGATCCCGCAGTACGGCTTTGCCTACTGCATCAACAAGGGCAACGACTATTCCTCGTCCGGCGGGATCAACTACATCAGCAAGCGCGTCAGCGAAAGCTACGACCTTGCGCTCAAGACCAAGGTCGGCACGAAGGCGTACCTCTACGGCACCCACCTGTACAGCGGTACCGTGCAGACCAACGGGGAACTGTGGTACACCGACGATTTTGAAACCGACGCGTTCCTGACGCTCGGCGCACCGCTCCCGGACGGCGAACCGTACGACCCGGTCGCCTCGTGGGGGCAGGACGTCGCCCGGCAGATCCACACGACCCAGCCGGACAACGAGGTCGTTTACGCGAACGGCGAATGCCTGCTTTTCGAGCCGTCCTACGGTTCGTTCGTCACCTATAATTACAGCTGGTGGTACGGTTTGGTGTTCGCGTGGGATGCGTCGCAGGACTGCTACGTCTGCGTCGCGACCGATTTCAACCTTTCGGCGGAAAGCACAAAGGATATGCCCCTCCCGCCGAACGGCTTCGTCGTCCTCGACTGCGCGTCCGGCTCGAAGGAGAGCGTGACGGCCTGCACGGTCGGCACGAAGGCGTGGCTGTATGACGACCCGGACGGCAATCGGCTTATCAGCCTGAACTTCCCCGAGGACGGTCACGAGCCGGTCCTGCTCGGCGACGCCGGGAAGGATGCGCAGCTTTCCGCCCCGCAATTTACCGAAAGTACGGGCAAATTCTGCCCCGAGGAAGGCTGTACGGTCTCGTGGGAGCCGGTCGAGGGTGCGGAATCCTACACGGTCTCCCTCCATCTTTCCATGCCGAATACGTTCAACAAGATGCTTTCCGAACCCCAAACCACCTCGGAAACCGCCTTCACCGTCCCCGCGAACCTCGCGGAGATCGGGAACGCCTACACCGTCACGGTCTACGCGAACGGCACGGACGCGGCGAGCGCGTCGGTTCCCGCGTTTTCGCGGCTCTACTGCGTCTCCAAGCAGGCGCTTGACGGCGCTCTGGTCGGCAAGACGGTCGTCGCGTTTGGGGATTCGCTGACCGCCCGGAACGGGTGGGTCAATCTGCTCGGCGGCTACATCGGCACCGAGGTCATCAACGCCGGGGTCGGCGGCGACACATCGACGATGGGCAAGGCTCGCTTTGAAGCCGACGTGCTCTCCCGCAAACCGGACGTGACGCTTATCTGCTTCGGCACGAACGACCAGGCGCAGCAGACCGCTTCCGGCGTGCCGCTGATCTCGGTCGAGGAATACACGGCGAACCTGACCTATTTCGTGACCGAACTGCAAAAAATCGGCTCGGACGTGATCTTCATCTGCCCGCCGGGCAAGTACGGTCTGGATTACGCCTACGGGAACCTCGACGACTTCTGCGACGCGATGCGGCAGGTCGCGCTGGCGTACGGCTGCGACATCATCGACATCCGCGCCGAGGTCAAGAAGGGGCTGGACCTGACGTCGATCGTGCTTCCCGGCGACGGAATGCACCAGTCTGACGCCGGTCACGCGTACTGGACGTCGTACATCAGCGCATACCTGAACGCGAAGTATGACGGCGTGGACGCGTCGACGGTCAAGGTCGTCTGCAAGGACGAAAGCGGCAAGGAGCTGGAATCCTATGAATTCACGGTCGCGTCCGGCGCGTACCTGCAGGTCCCGGCGAAACCCATCGACGGCATGACGCTCGTCGGCGAGGAACAGATCGTCAAGGGCGGGGAAACCGTCACATACACCTATCGGTCAAACTAACAGGGAAATTTTCCAAAAAGTCCCCTGCATGGGGGCGGGGCAAATCCCCGCCCTGCAAATTCCCAACAACAAAAAAACGGTATGGAACGCCCATACCGTTTTTACGTTCTTCGGAACATTCGCTTCACGCGGAGGACCACCCGGCGCGCCGGACGCGACGCGACCCAAAGCACCGCGTACACGCGATACCGCACGCACTTCGCCGACACCTCGCGCTCCCCGCGTGAAAACGAAACGAGCACACCGCGCACCTGCTCGGGACGGATCCCACGCTCCGGCGCGACCTGCGCGTCGCCGCACAGCACCAATTCCCCGGACTTTTCCACCCGAATGACCCGGTGCAGCACGACCTGCCCGTCCGCACGCCGGTACAGGATCACGTCGTACTTCCGCACGTCCCCGTTCACCGGCGCAAGCACCACCGTGTCCCGCTTCTCCCGCAGCATCGGACGCATACTTCCGCCCGTCGGCGCAAACCGAAATACCCCGCCCTGCGCGAACACGGCGTCCATCAGCTCGCAAAGCTGCGACACGTCGACCGGCTCCCGCCTCGGCTCACTCTGCAAGCAGCCCCGCCTCCCGCAACTTCGCTGCGAACGCGTCCACGTCCTTCCCGGCAGTCTCCGCGTCCGTGTCGTATTCCTCGGTCAATGCCCGCACGAGCTCCTCCCGCGTGACTTCGACCTGCATACGCTCCCAAAGGAAACTCCCCGTTTCGTTGAGCGTCACCATTCCGCGGAACTCCCGCGACGTTTCCCCGACCGGCACGACGACCCCCGTCCCGTGCATCTGCTTGTAAACGAACCCTTCCTTTGCCCTCATTTTTCAAAATTTCCTTCCTTAATTATATAGTCGACGTTATTCCGACCGCTTCCCGACCATCGCCGAGAAACTGCATTCCATCGCTTCGCGACCGATACCGCACCGCAAGCGCCACAGCCGGACCGCACCCAGCACCCGCTCCAGCACGTCCAACAGCAACTCGCCTTCCGGCGCATCCACCTGCTTCGTCGTCTGCCCGTACACCCACGGCAGCGCCTCCGACGCACTGATCGACCGGATCTCGTTCACGTCCCCACGCTCCAACACGCACACACCGCCGACCGGCAGCATCACGTTCACGCTCAACGGCGAACTCCCCGAAAACGGCGTCCCGCAGGCGTACACCGTCCCATCGACCAGCCGTAAGGCGGGCTTGTCGTCGTTGAGGATGAACGCCCCCGGCAGGGCGCGGACCCATTCCTGCGTGTGCGTCGATTTCCCCGTCCCCGACGGGGCGGAAAACAGGTACGCCTTCCCGTCGTACGCCACCGCACTCGCGTGCAGCAGCATCCCGTCGAAGTGCAGTAACGCACGGTAGAACACCCCACCGTAATACAAATACTCATTCACGTCGTCCAGACGCGCCAAATCGACGTCCGCCGGGTGCGGCGCCGCATCCCGAAGCGCTTCCACGCCCCCCGTCGGCGGCAGGATCCGAATGTCCGCCCCCACGTCCCCGTCAACACGGTACGGCGCGGAACGCTGCAACAACGTCGGGTACTGCGGCGACATCTCGACGTTCAGCCCGGCAAACCGATAAATGTTTCCCAACCGTTTGCTCACCCCCACACGTTCAACTTCGTTCCTACCCATTCTATCATACCCTTCCCCAAAAGTCAAGCCACGCGCACACGCCAAAAACAAAAAAATCCCCTTGACAACAGGGGAAAAATATGGTATATTGTCGATAGAGAAGCGCACCAAAACGGTTTTGCGGTAAGTGGGGCGGGAGAAATCCCGTTCCCGTGCCTCCCCTCCGGTTGCAACTGCAATTGGCAAAGGAGGTATTCTTACAAATGAACCTCCTTTGCGAGAAATCAAGAAGGGGGTGATGCGGTATGTATTTGACTCTTGCGGACCTCATTGGTTTGACAAGCACGATTATACTTATCGTTGACGTGATCCTTCGTTTTCACGACGATAATCACGGCAATAAAAAGAACTAGCCGCAACTCCACCAAAGTAGTCGGCTAGTTCTGGCTACGGAGGGGAGGCACCGCAAATCGGTGCGCTTCTCTTGTCTTTACTATACCATACTTTCATACGTTTGTCAAGACCTTTTTGAAAATCCCCTTGACAACAGGGGAAAAATATGGTATATTGTCGATAGAGAAGCGCACCAAAACGGTTTTGCGGTAAGTGGGGCGGGAGTGATCCCGTTCCCGTGCCTCCCCTCCGGTTGCAAATGCAATTGGCAAAGGAGGTATTCTTACAAATGAACCTCCTTTGCGAGAAATCAAGAAGGGGGTGATGCGGTATGTACATAACGCTCGAAGAGCTTGTCGCTCTTGTCACAGCCGTTGTACTTATCGTTGACGTGGTAACTCGTCATCACGACAGTCATCATGGCGATAAAAAGAACTAGCCGCAACTCGTCCAAAGTAACCGGCTAGTTCCGATTATGGAGGGGAGGCGACCGCAAAGCGGTGCGCTTCTCTTGTCTTTACTATACCATACTCTCATACGTTTGTCAAGGGGTTTCGCAAAAAAAGAACTAACCGCAACTCCACCAAAGTAGTCGGTTAGTTCCGATTATGGAGGGGAGGCACCGCAAATCAGTGCGCTTCTCTTGTCTTTACTATACCACACTTCCGTGCGTTTGTCAAGCAGTTTTTTACGAAAAAAGCGGAATTGCCAAAAAATGGCGATACGAAATCCAAAAAAATGAAACAAAATTGTGAAAAACCCTCTTGACAAAGGGCGCGGGTAGTGCTATAATGGCGATGTAAAAAAATAATCTGCGGTGGTTTCGCGCTCGACCGGGAAGAGAGGGGTGGAGCGGGAAAAATACGTCCACGGCAGATACAGAAATAGGAGGAAACAAGTTATGGAAAACAGTTCCTACAGCAAAACGCGTTCCCTGAAAAATTTTTTGGCATGGCTTTTGTTGTTCGCGATACTCATTGTTGCCATGCCCGTCCTGCCCGTCGGAGCGGATGAAAAAAACATTGCGAACATTGAATTCGAGGGCGTCATAGGTTCGGAAGACTATTTCCTCGATACGGATTCATATAAGACAAACAAAACCATTGCTTTTTTGGATGATCTTCAAAATGATGGTAAATGGGGTAATTTCGATAAACTAAGTGTTCAAAAAACCGAATCGGATGTGAAGATTACCGGGATAAAATTGACACAACAGTTTGGCAACAAAACAACCTCGAAACCGTTTAACTTTGGCGTGATTTGGAATGATGTATCTGAAGGGAAAAACATTTATATTTCGGTTGATGATGGCTTGAATTGGAGGGTTTTGGAATCGAGCGGCATTTACCGAATCGATGACTATGGTCTTGAAGCGTCGCTGTACAGCATAACGGATTCTCTTGCGACGGGCGCCGCACAGACGATTAAAGTCAAGGTCGATGTGCCACCTCAAAAACATATCGTTAGTTTTACTGGCGAGGGCGCGGCAAGCTGGAGCATGAAACTGGACAGTGTGACTGCTTTGAACGGTTCGCAACTTTCCGTGGAAGAAAAAGAAAAATACGAGTTGGTTATTTCAAATGTCCCGCAATCAGAAAAGCCTGATATTCATGCTGAACCTGAAGTTAATGTGGACCTTGATGGAGGGAGCCCGACATTAGATCCGAAAACTGGCAAATACACTTATAAATATACAATAGGCAAAATACAAGCCGATACTGTCTTGACAATTAGCAAGGCGGCAAACAATGTCCAATTGCAATTTTCTCAATCTCCTAATCCTCATTTCGATGTGGATGTGCCTGGTTTGAACAGAGAAACGGAAGGTAATGAGGCTTCTGTCAATGTCGTGAAGGGTGGCGACTATACCTTTACGGTAACGAGAGACGAAGACTATAAAGAACCTACGGTAACAATTCAAACGGCTGATTTAGAAGAGCCTGCGACATGGACCAAGTTTACAAAAAATACCAATGGATTATCAACCGTGTATAAACTTTACGGGGTTGATAAAGATTTGTACATTAGTATAGCGGATGCTGGTCAGATGCAGTCTTCGGTGGAGTACCATTTGCCTGAAGGCGCGACTGTAAAAGTAGGCGAAGACGATTCGAGCCAAGCTACTGAATTAACCTATGGTACTCATGACATAGAGATCACCATTCCGGTGGCATATTCAAACTCTGTAGTTTCTGCGACGGTCAACGGCGTTGCAATTGTGCTGAAGCAAAAACTGCCCGATGCAGGGGACGGCTCAAAAACCTATACGGGATCTATTACGGTCAATTCTCCTACTACGGTCATTGTTGTAAACGGTGTCCAGAAAAACACCTATACAGTTACAATTGCTCTTTCGGAAAAATACACGGTACAGGGGAATTCATCCGTTTCTGTTGCCTACGGCGAAAATGCTGTTTTCACGCTGCTGCTTGCCGAAGGGTATGAAATAAAACCTCAGTGCGGCGTCACTTTTGGAGGACGCAAACTCAGTTATAGTGAGGAGTATGAGATTGCTACTAGCGGAAACGGTCGAATTGTTACTGTAACGATTAAAAGCATTAAAGAAAATGGAACGGCTTCGTTTGATGATCAAGACATTTCGCTGAAAAAATTGAAAGTCTCTCTTGTCGGCGACAATAAGGGCAAATTCCAGATAGATCCTTCTCTGCCAATTAGTGGAGGGACAACAGTAGATTACGGTTCGGGTATATCTTTCAGCGTCACTCCCAGCAATGGGTATAGAATCACGAGCGTTTATTGGACGGACACCCAAGACGGAGAGAATGACGTTCGGCATGACATCTCCTTGATTGGTGGCAAGTATTCCCTTGCGGACGTGAAGGCTGATCGGTATGTCCACGTTGATGTCGAACCAATCAACTATACCTTGAAATTGCACGCGACCCAAACGACAACAACGTTTGATGAAAAACTCAACGCTGCGAAGGATGGCGATGTCTTCACGATCACATTCAACGCCGACATGGTAAACGATACGTTAAAGGGAATCTTTTCCCCGACGGAGAGCGGTTGCGAAGTTGATTTCGGCAAGTTGAATAAAATGATCACACGTCACGGTTACAGCCTTGCGTATTGGAAGAATCAGCAGAACGCACAGGTTGATAGCAAATACACGATGCAAAATTCCGCAAACAGAGCTGATGTCGCCGTCACGTTTGAACCCGAATGGAAGATCAATATGGAAACGAGTGGCGCAGGCGAAGGAGAAGATAAAGGCTTCTTCACTCTCCTTATGGAAACGTTCCAGTTCCATAGTAGCAACAGCAAAACAACTCTTAAAGCTAAGATTCTGACCAATTTGCAGCCGGCTGACCAGGGTAGTGCTGGCGGCGTCAAAATGGTTGCCCATGGGTTCCTGTATGCGAATTCTGAAAGCAATATGTCGACTGCTACACAAAATCGAGAAGCGTTAATGAAAGAGTTGAAAGATGCAACAGGCGGTAACGGTCATGTTGATTGGCTGAACAGTTACACCGGAAAAGTTCTGTATTATAAGCGCGACACAAAGGATGATGCCAAGCAGATGTTTGAAGAAGGGCATTATTCTGTGACGCTGACCGGCACCACGGGTGATGAAAACATTGTGGCAGTCGCGTGGGTTATCGTGGAGATTGACGGCGAAGAATACTTGTTCATCAGCCAGCAAAAGAAGCTTGAAAGTGTTCAGTAATTCGGGGAAGGTGAGAGAGAATGATGAAAAAAAGATATAGTACCCCGAAGTTGGATTTGGTTCTCTTTGAATCTGAAAAGCACGTCATGTGGGATGAATCCGGTGGGGAATTTCCGATGCCGGGAGGGGGATTTACCAATAATGTTGCAAATCCCGGAATGGGTACCGGCACGGTCGTGAACAACAACGGCGCGCCGACGTTCGTCCCGGGTGGAAACGGCGGCGGCGGTCGGCAGACCCCGCTCGGCTGATCGGGTCGGTCAAAAACGGTCCAAACAAGTTGAAGAAAAAGAATCGCGCCGCAAGGAAAACTCCTTGCGGCGCGGTTTTTTTGCGTGTGGTTTTGTGTGTGGGTTTTCGCGGGGAAAGGTGCGTGTGCGTCAGAGCGCGTCGTAACGCGTTTCGAGGAAGGAAAGGTCCGCACGCCCGCCGGTTCGCTCGGAAAGTTCGTCCGCCAGCGCGTGAAAATCGGTTTCTCGCGCCGCGAGCGTCAGCCGCACGTCGTTTTCGTACACCGCGTCGAACCGTTTCAGCGGGAAATTCGCGAGCGTCCCCTCGACCCGGTTCAAGTCCCCGTAGGAAACGCGGAGCAGGAACACGCACAGCTTTTGCATTTCGACCCGTCCCGCGGCGGCGACCGCCAGTTTTGCCGCCTGCCCGTAGGCGCGGACCAGTCCGCCGGTCCCGAGCAGGATCCCGCCGAAGTAGCGGGTCACGACGACGGCTGCGTCGGTCAGCCCCTCCCCGCGCAGGACGTCCAGCACCGGCATTCCGGCGGTCCCGTGCGGTTCGCCGTCGTCAGAAAAGCGGGAGGCGTTCCCCTCCCGCAGCAGATACGCGTAAACGTTGTGACGTGCGTCCGGGCAGCGCTTCCGGACGGACGCGACGAATTCCAGCGCCTGCTCCGCCGTATGCACCGGGGACGCGTGGGCGATGAATTCGCTTTTTCGCTCGGTCAGGGACGCTTCCGCCGCCGACCGCAGGGTGAACCAGCTCATTTTGACGTAAATTCGGTGTAGATCGCGTCGACGGCGCGCTCGAAGTCGCCCTCGTTGACGCCGACGATGATGTTCAGCTCGGAGGAGCCCTGGTCGATCATGCGGATGTTGATTTTTTTCTGCGCGAGCGCGCCGAACACGCGTGCGGCGGAACCGGGCGCGCCGGTCATACCGCGACCGACGACGGCGATCAGGGCGAGTTCACCTTCGATGGCGATGAAATCCGGCTGGACCGCGTCGCGGATGCGCTCGAGCAGTTCGGATTCCTTGCCCGCGATGTCCGCACGGGACAGCACGACGCACATCGTGTCGATGCCGGACGGGAGGTGTTCAAACGAAAGACCCATATCCGCGACGACCTGCAGGACCTTCGCGCCGAAGCCGATCTCCTGGTTCATCATGTCCTTTTCGATGTGGACGAGGCAGAGACCCTTCCTGCCCGCGACGCCGGTGATACTGCCGGGCGAGGCGGTCGCGACCCCGCGAAAGCCGTCCTTGGACGGGACGATGAACGTGCCGTCGTCGCCCGGACGGTTGGTATTTTTGATATTGATAGGGATTCCAGCCACCTTTACCGGGAAAATCGAGTCCTCATGGAGCACGGCTGCGCCCATGTAGGACAGTTCGCGCAGTTCGCGGTAGGTGATGACCTCGATGGCACGGGGGTTCGGGACGATACGCGGGTCCGCCATGAGGAAGCCGGACACGTCGGTCCAGTTTTCGTACAGGTCGGCGTTTGCCGCCCGTGCGACGATCGCGCCGGTCACGTCCGAGCCGCCGCGGCTGAACGTCTTGATTTCGCCGTTCGGCAGGCTCCCGTAGAAGCCGGGGACGACGGCGCAGCGCTGTCTTGACAGGCGGCGGGAGAGGACGCGGTTGGTCAGTTCCGGCTCGAACGTCCCGTTTTCGTCGAAGAAGATGACCTCGGCGGCGTCGATGAACGGGAAGCCGAGGCAGTCGGCGAGGATCAGTCCGTTGAGGTATTCTCCGCGGCTGGCGAGGTAGTCAAGGGTCGTGCCGGCTTGGAGCTGTTCGCGGATGGCGGCAAATTCCGGCGTGAGGTCGAGCGGACTTCCGAGTCCGCGCAGGATCTCCGTATAGCGCTGCTCGATTTCGGCGAGCAGGTCCTCCCAGGGGAGGGACTGTTCGGCGGTGTGGTGGAGCGCAATAAGCATATCGGTCACTTTTTTGTCGCCGTCGAAGCGTTTTCCGGGCGCGGACGGCACGACGTAGCGCCGTGCGTCTTCCGCACGGATGATCGCGACCGCTTTTTGCATCTGCTCCGCCGATGCGAGCGAGGTTCCGCCGAATTTGACCACTTTGGTTTGACAGTTGTTCATGCCGATACTTCCTTACACTATACAGAATATCCGAGAATCCTTTTTATTGTACCACATTCCGCGAAAATTTGCAAGAACATTTTTCACAAAATACGCTTCCCGCGGCGCGAAATGCGCGTCGATGTGCATGAAAATGTGCGTTCGCATCCAAAAATAATTTGATAAACGTCAAAATACTATTGACAAACTGATTTGATCGTGATATAATCAGAGCAGACAAAACGAAAAGGAAGGGCGGAAGCAACATGACAAAACGGGAATTGACCGACGCGATGCGTGCGTCGGTGGAGCAGAGGCGGCAGGCGTGCGCGAAGCGGCTTCGGGAATTGGACGATTCCGCGAGGACGGAGCGCGGGGCGCTTCTGACGCAAAGCAACCTCTATCAGAATGCCGAGGCGTTTATCGGGTTCGCCGGGGACGCGGACGAACTGCCGGAGCCGTATTTGCGGCGGTTGGGTCATTTGCTTGCCGGCGAGGACGCTTTGCGGGACAGGTACGAACAGGCGGACGGCGAGGAGAAAACGGTACTGGCGGTCTACCTGCACAATCTGCTGTTCCTGCGGCAGAATTTCCTTCTCCGCTATCAGCAGGAAGCCGGGAACGCGAGCGACCCGAAGCGAAAAGCGGAGGCGACGATGAAGCTTCGCACGGTCGAGGAACTGATGGACGCTTACCGCACCTGCTACAGGGAACTGGGCGGGAGAAAGGATCTGACGGTCTGATGGAACATACGGTGCAGTTTCTCAAATGCCTTGCGGACCCTTCCCGGCTCGCTATTCTGAATGTCCTTGCCGAGCGGGACAGTTACGTCGAACTCCTTGCCGCCAAGCTCGATTTAACGCCGGGGACGGTCTGCTACCATTTGAAAAAAATGGAGAATGCGGGAATCGTGCGTTGTTCCCGAACGCAGTTTTATGTGATCTATTCCCTGAATCGCGAACTGTTCGACCGACCGCTTTCGGAATTGCTTTTCGCGAGCGACCGAACGATGGAGCGGGAGGACGCGTATCGGCAAAAAGTGCTGGACAGGTTTTTCGTGAACGGGCGGCTTACCGCGTTGCCGTCCCAGCGAAAGAAACGGGAAATCGTTCTGGAAAAGGTCGCCGAATCGTTTGCGATCGGTCGGGTGTACGAGGAAAAGGAACTGAATCACCTGCTGCTGGAATTTTACGACGACTACTGCACCCTGCGACGGGAACTGGTCGGGTTCGGCTTTCTGGAGCGGGAGCGGGAGCGTTACCGCCGGACGCCGAAAGAAACGGGCGGAAGCTGATCGGCGTATGCCGAAAACCGAACGGGACGGCGAAATGCGGAATTTTGGAAAAAATTTCGGGTTTTTACCAAACCTTTCGGGAAATTCCGACACTATATGGATGAAGGAAAAAAACGAAAGGCGGTGCGGGCATGGTGGTTATCGGCGAGCGGATCCGGAAACTGCGGACGGAAAAACGGGTGACGCAGGAGCAGTTGGCGAGCTTCCTTTGCGTCACGCCGCAGGCGGTCAGCCGGTGGGAACGGGAAGGGGTCTATCCGAGTCTGGACCTCCTGCCGGGGCTTGCACGGTATTTCGCCGTCAGCGTGGATTACCTGTTGGGGGTCGCGGAGCGGGAATTTTTTGAAGGAAACGATTGAAAATCCTGCAATTTTGTCTTGACAAACGCCGGTGAAAAAGCTAAAATAAAAGGTGCCATTCCGAAAGAGCGGAATGCAAGAGAAAGGAAAGGTTCAGACATGAAAAAACGGCACCTTTTAAGCATCGCCGCGTATGTCATGGTGATCGCGCTTCTGTGCGCGTATCTGCCGGTATTCGCGGTGTCCGATAGCCGGGCGTTCGGCGATCTGTCGTCGCTTGCATCCAAGTATCAACTGATGCAGGACATTCGCGACAGCAAGCTGCAATACCTCGGCGACGCGCCTTACGGCAAGGACGACGAGGTCGTGTTCCTTGTCGAACTGACGCAGAAACCTCTGCTGGAGGCGAACGGTTCCGGCGCACGGCTTTCCGATTACCTCGGAACGGCTGCGGGCAAGACGGCGCTTCGCCGGATCGAGACCGAGCAGGCGAACGCGCTTTCCGTCGTTCGTTCGTCTTACAGCGACAGCATGGAAGTGTTGTATCGGTATGATACCGTGTTCAACGGGTTCTCCGTGCGTGCGAAGTACGGCGACCTCGCCAAGCTGCGTGCGCTTCCGGGCGTGCGTGCGGTCACGGTCGCGCAGACGTATGACTACGTCGAACCGATCGACGGGTACGGCGACGGCGTGACGACCAGCGGCGAAATGCTCAACAGCGACGTCGCCAACGAGGCGGGCTACACCGGCAAAGGCACGGTCACGGCGATCCTCGACACGGGGCTTGACACGGACCACGCCGACTTCCAAAAGGCGCCGGCGGACGCACGGTTGACGGAAGAGGACGTCGAGGCGTTCCTGAACGGCGACCACAACGCGGCGGCGGAGACGGCGGACCTGCTTTACAAGAGCGGGAAGGTCCCGTTCGCCTATGACTACGCCGACAAGGACACGGACGTTTCGGGCGGCGAGAGCCACGGCACGCACGTCGCGGGTACGGTCGGCGCGGACGGCGAGACGTTCAAGGGCGTCGCGCCGGATACGCAGTTGGTGATCATGAAGGTGTTCGGGGATAACGGCGGCGGTGCAACCTCCGACGTGATCCTTGCGGCGCTGGAGGACGCGGTCGCCCTCGGCGTGGACACGATCAATATGAGCCTCGGCTCGCCCGGCGGATTCACGACCTCGGACGCCGTGACCGAACAGGCGTACGAGAACGTCAAGAACGCCGGCATCAACCTGATGTGCGCTGCCGGCAACGATTCCAACGCCACCACCGGCAACCTGCTCGGCACCGATCTCGCCAAGCTGGAAAACCCGGACAGCGGGATCGTCGGTTCGCCGTCGACCTATCCGGCTGCCGTCTCGGTCGCGAGCGTCAACGAGATGGTCGAGCGGTCGCTCTACTTCATGGGCGGGGACCGCAAGATTAAGTATACCGATACCGGCACGAGCAGCGAACTGCTTTGGACCTCCCTCAACGGGAAAACCTACGATTTCGTCGTCGTCCCGGGCTACGGAGACGCGTTCAGCTTTGCGGCGGTCGAAGATACCGTCCGGGGCAATATCGCGCTGGTGCAGCGCGGCGGCGAGATCGCCTTCACGGAGAAGGAAAAGAACGCTTCCGACGCCGGTGCGGTCGGTATGATCGTCTATGACAATCAGGAAGAGGACCTGATCAATATGCAGCTCGAGGGGCTGCTCCCGGCGGTCTTTATCAGCCTGTCCGACGGGGAATACCTCAAGACCCTCAAGGAAAAGAAGGTCACGATGTCCGGCGCATACGTCGATGTAGTCGAATCGGCGGACGGCGGGCGGATGTCCTACTTCTCGTCGCTCGGCGTTTCGCCGGATCTGACGCTCAAGCCGGAGATCACGGCGCCCGGCGGGAACGTGTGGTCCACGATGCCCGGCAATTCCTACGCGAGCATGAGCGGCACGTCGATGGCTTGCCCGCATATGGCGGGTGCGGCTTCGGTCGTGCGGCAGTACGTCGAAACGAAGTTCGGCGAAAAGCTGAACGACGTGCAGACGCGTGACATGGTCAACAACCTCCTGCTGAGCACGACCACGCAGGTGGTGGACGAGCACGGCGTCGCCTATTCGCCGCGCAAACAGGGCGCGGGGCTTGCGAACGTGTGGAACGCGATCCAGGCGGAGGCGTACCTGTCCGTGACCGGCAGCGACCGCCCGAAGGCGGAGCTGAAGGACAACGAGAAAGGGACCTATTCGTTCCAATTCAAGGTCCACAACTTCGGCGAGAACGCCAAAACCTACGAAATTTCCGTCCTCGCGCTGACCGCAGCGATCGAACAGGTCGAAGTCGGCGAGGAGACCTATGACTGCATCTCCGAACTCTCCCGGGTGCTTTCCGAGGAAGAATTCGAGGTGAAATTGAGCAAGACGTCCGTCACGGTGCAGGGCGGCGGCGAGGAAACGGTGGACGTCACCCTGACGCTGACCGAAAAGGGCAGGGAAGCGCTCGAACCGTTCGTCAACGGGACCTTCCTCGACGGGTTCGTCCAACTCAAGGCGACGGACGGCGGCGTGGACCTCTCGCTCCCGTATCTCGCCTTCTACGGCGACTGGGCGAAGGCGCCCGTGTTCGATTCGACCGCGTACGACGACGAACCGGCGTACATGTATGACACCGAGCTTTACACGCTCGGCGAGATCGACGGCTCCTACTATGGCTACCCGATGGGGCTGAACGCCCTCGTCGAGGACGATACCTACGAAGCGAACAAGGTGTTCTACGGCAGCTCCTTCCTGGCGCTGAACTACAGCGTCGTGCCGGTGACGGGTCTGCTTCGTGCGCCGAAGTCGCTGTCCTACGACGTTTCCGGCGACATCGATGCGCACCTGGTCACGGCGGACAACGTCGTCAAGACCTTCTACTACACCACCGGCGGCTACATCGCGTACGATATGCTTCCGCCGTACTTCGGGTTCGGCGGTCTGACGACCGACGAGAACGGCGAAGAATGGGATTACACCAAGGATCACCGCTTCTCGTTCGACCTGACCGCGACGGTCGACGGCACGGACGGCAAGACGCAGACGCTTTCCATTCCGTTCGGGTACGACGTGACGCCTCCGCAGATCCTCAGCACCGATTTCTACACCAAAGAAGTGGAGAATGAGGAAGGCGAGATGGAGCCGACGACCTTCCTGAAGCTGGTCGTCATGGACGATAACTTCGTCCAGGGCGTGCAGTTGATGTCGTCGCAAAAGGTGAACGTCGGCGGGACGTGGAACTACCTCGCCTATTCGGACGTCTACGCGGACGAATCCATTACCGAGGCGGGGCGTGCCTACACCTTTGATATTCCGCTGGACGACGCGCAGCGCACGTCTCTTTTCACCGGGGACACGGCGTTCCTGGTCGATGTGATCGACTACGGTTGGAACGAAACGGTTTCCAAGCCGCTCCCGGTCAGCGGGAAGAACGACGTGACGTCGGTCCGTATCAACAACCGCAACATCACCGCGAGCGCCGGCGCTCCGCCGATGGTCATCGGTGCGATCGCGTACCCGGCGACGGCTGCGGACCGTTCGGTGACGTTCACGACGGACACGCCGCAGATCATCACCCAGATCGAGGAGCTCGGCTACAACGAATCGCTCGACTTGTATGAAGCACGGATCACGTTCAACGGACAGGCGGGAACCGGTCATGTGACCGCGACGGCGTCGAACGGGGTCTCGGATACCATCGATATTCTGGTCTCCGCGGCGCCGTATACGCCGGAACTCGGCAATTGGGACGGCAAAATCCATTATAGCGGCACTTGGATCATCCCGGAAGGCTTTACCAATACCGTGCAGGTGCTTTGCGATTCGGATAACGAAGGAATAGAACCGGCTGTCACGCTGGTGAGCGAGAATGCGAACGCTACATATACCTGCCCGATCACGGTTGCGGAGGGCGTCAGCCTGAGCATTCGGAACCTGCATCTGACGGCGGCGGCGAACCCGGCGATCTCCGTGACCGGGAAAGGCAATACGATCTCGATCGAAGGGGAAAACCAAATCGACGTCACCGACAAGGCGGCGGGAATTTATGTGCCGTATGACGCGGAATTGACCGTAACGGGCGGTTTCCGTGATACGTTGCACTTCAACATGGTTTCCACGAACGAATACAAACCGGTTTCCGGCGCGGGAATCGGCGGGAACGCCCCGGCGAGTGTGTGGGGTGCTTCCGCCAACGACAAGACGGTCGGCGAAATCACGATTGCCGGCGGGAACCTCAGCTTTACGTCTAAGAGCGCCGGTGCGTGCATCGGCGGCGGTCAATACGGCGTTGCGAAGAAAATCACGATCAGCGGCGGCGTCATTGATATGGACATCCAGCCGGTCGGGTCCGGTTACTCTTTGCGGAGTTCCGGCGCTGCAGCCGGTATCGGTTCCGGGTCGGCAGTGACCAGCGCGAATCCGATGAAGGACGTGGTGCAGGAAATCGTCATCGACGGCGGCACGATTCACGGAAAAACAACCAGTTACGGTGCGCTCATTGGTACAGGGTTCGAGCAATCGACGTCGCAAATGTATCAGACGAAGATCATGATCAACAGCGGTCTGATCGAACTTACCGGAAATGCGACCGACAGCAACCTGCAAGGCTACAGCGGTGCACTTATCGGTACGGGCGTTGACGGGCAGGGCACCGAAATCGTCATCAACGGCGGCAATATCACGGCGACACAGAACGCCAATTGGGATGGTCACGGCTGCTATGCGGCGGCAATCGGCACCGGCATGACGAAAAACGGCAATGGCGGTTCGGTCACGATCAACGGCGGTACGGTCACGGCGGTCGTCACCAATGCGCCGGGCAAAGACGTTTCGGCGATCGGCGCCGGCTACTATAGCGGCTACAACGGCAGCGGTGTTACCGTTTCCGTCACCATCAACGGCGGGTCGGTCAAGGCGCGTACGGAAGGAGCGGACACGCCGTCCGTCAGCGGAAGCCCGATCCAGAATACCGACGGGAAAACCGTCTACGAAACCAAACTCACCGCCGGATACGACACCTACTGGCCGACTTCGATCACCGTTGACGGCGAGCCGTACAGCTTCGACGGCACGCACCCGGGGGACGAATACAGCCTCTATCCGTGGCTGACCGTCGGGACGCACACGGTCGACGTCGCCGTCAGCGGCAAGAATCCGACGCACTACAAAGCGGTCGTCGGCGAGGACGGCTCGGTGGAACTGACCCGGATGTTCGCCGTCGGCGCATTCCTCGACTTCCTGACGCCGGACAACATGGACTTCAAATACCGTATGGACGGAGAGAACGAAACGACCGACTTCTACCTCGGCGAAATGATCGAGGAGGGCGGCACGCTCGAAGTGACGCTGACGCCGCGGGAGGGCTACGTCCTGCCGGAAAGCGTCGGCGAACGCTCGCTGTACATCACGGTGGACGGCTACATTTCGACGACGGACTTCACATACGACCCGCAGACCGGCAAGGTGACGGTCGACGGCATCAGCGGAGACACCTATGTCGTCGCGCTCGCGCAGGTGGACAAGACGGAGCTGTGGGACCTGCTGGTCTACGCGGCGGGTCTGGACCCGAACGACTACGAGGACAACGAGGCGTGGGATACGTTCCTGTTCGAGTTTGCCTACGCGAAGGGGATCTACAACGATCCGACCGCGGACGGCGGAACCGTCAACGGGGCGTATAACGTCCTGCTCGAGGCGATCAACCGGCTGACCAAGCGTCACGACACCGAGGCGCTGGAGGCGGCGATCGCACAGGCGCAGGGTCTGAATCAGGAATACTACACGGCGGACAGCTGGAATGCGGTCGAAGAAGCGCTCGCGGACGCGGAGAGGGTCCTTGCGAAGGAGGACGCGTCGCAGACGGAGATCGATTCCGCGACGGCGTGGCTGACCGAAGCGCTGGGCAAACTGGTGCCGGATACGGACAAGACCGCGCTCGACGCCCTCGTCAAGGAGGCGGAAGCGCTGAACGGCGAGGATTACACCGAGGAGACCTGGGCGGCGCTGACCGAAGCGCTGGAAGCGGCGAAGGGCGTTCTGGCGGACGCCGCGGTGCTGCAGCCTGCGGTGGATGCGGCGCAGACCGCCTTGCAGGAGGCGCTCGACGCGCTGCGCGAGCGGTTGCCGGATACGGACAAGACCGCGCTCGACGCTCTCGTCAAGAAGGCGGAAGCGCTGAACGCCGAGGACTACACTGAGGAGACCTGGGCGGCGCTGACCGAAGCGCTGGAAGCGGCGAAGGGCGTTCTGGCGGACGATGCGGCGCTGCAGTCCGCGGTGGACGCGGCGCAGACCGCTTTGCAGACCGCGCTCGACGCGCTCGAAGAAGCGAAACGGAGTCTGTTGGGCGACGTCAACGAGGACGGCACGATCGATGCGCTCGATTACACCATGGTCAAGCGTGCGGTGCTCCACACATTCAAGCTGACGGACAAGAAGGCCCTTTTGGCGGACGTCAACGGGGATCATGCGGTGAATTCGCTTGATTATATGTGCATCAAGCGGCACGTTTTGAAAACGTTCGTCATCACCCAGCCCGAATAAGCGAAACGCAAAACGGCCCGCGGGGGAACCCCCGCGGGCTTCGCTTTGTATATAAAATCTGAAAAGAGAAAGGCAATAATACAATAAAATAACGTTCCGCAGGCGGGCGTGTACCGCTGGCTCCGAACACACCTGTGTTCGGAGCATAGGGACAACATCAAGAGAAAACCGGCGAAGGCGGCGTCAGAAGTGGCGCAAGCCGAGCCGGTTTTCGACGAAGAGGGGGTATTTGGGGGAGAAACGCGGAACAAGGCGGCGCGCACGAAGTGCGCGAAGTCGCCGTGATCGTGGTTCTCCCCCAAAAAGGCGAAGCGTTCAGAAATAAAATGGGTAGAGCAGGACGGAGCAGGCGCAGAACGCGGCGACGGCGGCGTACAGGAGTACACGCAGGAGGCGCGACGGGCGGGTCGAACGCGTCCTGAGCAGGGAAAGCAGGACGCCGAGGAACGATGCGCCGTACAGCAGCGTCGGGACGATATACCGAAAGTCCATCGAGCAGAAAAACGGGTACTCGAAGCAGAACGCCGTATAGCCGTACAGCGAAAACGCCCACGCGAGCAGGAGGAAAAGCGCCGACGAGCGGGAAAAGCCGTTTCTGCGGGCAAAGTCCGCGCCGGGCGAGGGGGACGAGCGGTAGGTTCGGAACACGGAGGCGACGCAGGCGCCCATTCCGCCGAGACTTCCGCCGACGACGAGCAGGTTCAGCCCGAACAGCAGCGTCCCGACCGCTTCAAAGGCGGGGACCAGCGTCCAGTAGCCGTATTCGCCGAACAGGGACATCTTCAGGATCGCCAGCGGGATGCAGTGCTCGAAGTAGGCGGCGCCGAATTCGCCGGTACAGGACGGGAAGACCCCGAAGTCCCGCAGGGTGCCGAAGTCCAGAAAGCGGCTCCAGAGCGGACAGTCGCCGAGGTACTGCTTGGACTGTTCGGTCAGGTGGGGCAGGTAGTTGAGCGGAATGCCGTAGGACAGAAAATTCCGCACCTGCCAGCCGATCCCGAGCGGGATGCAGACGACGGCGAACAGGCAGAACTGCAGCAAAAGCCGTCCGCGCCCGTCCATGCCCCAGCCCTTCGTCCGGATCAGGCGGAGCAGGAACAGCACGGCGACCGCCGGTGCGAGGACGCCGACCGACAGCTTCGCCGCCATGCCGCCGCCGAGGGAGAGCGCGAGCGCGAGGATGCGGGGGAACGTGGGGGTTTTCAGCCACGCGAGCATCGCCCAGACCGCGAGCAGGCAGAACATGACGCTCAGGCAGTCGTTGTTGATGCTGCCGGAAAGCAGGAAGAACGTCGGGTGGAAGGCGAGCAGGGCGAGCGGGGCGAACAGCGGTCCGCCGCGCAGTCCGAGCAGCTTGAGGACCCGATAGCAGGCGTAGAGCGCGACCATCGAGTAGAAAAGCGTCAGCGCCTGCAGGTTTTCCGCCGCGGCGGCGAAGGGAACGCCGAGCGCGGTCTGCAATTTGAGAAAGAGTGCGCAGACGATGTGGTGGAGCGGCGGGTGGTAGAACTGCGCGTGGGTGAGGATCTCGCCGCCGTCCGGGAGGCGTCCGTTCTCCAGGAAAAATTCGATGTAGCCGGTATGCCCCTGGTTGACGGCGGGGTACCCGAAATAGTAGACGTCGTGCTGGTTGACGTGGACGGTGATCAGCAGGATGTAGCACAGCCGTGCCGCGAGCGCGAGCAGGAACAGCAGAGCGACGGCGCGACCCTCCGTCAGCCCGCCGTACAGCGTCCACCACACAACGCACACCGCGCCGACGAACAGCGCACAGCACAGCAAAAACGGGAACAGCGACCCCGCTCCCGCGACCGATCCGCCGAGCATTCCGCCCGCCAGCGAGAGCACCAACAGCAAAGCCGAGCAAAAAGCGCCGTTGGAGAACGGCAGTCTTTGCCCGGCGTGAAGCGGTCCGCGCATGGGGTCAGACCCCGGCGATGGCGAACAGGTAGTCTTCGCAGCCCTCAAAGCTGATGGAGAATTTGCGCAGGGACACACTGCCGAGCTTGGAGAGCAGTTTCCCGTTTTCGACGACCGAGAAGGACGGGAAATCCGAAAGCACCTTGCCGACGCACTTGATATACGCCTCCTTGCGGGTCCAGACCTTCAGGAAGCGCTGCTTCTCCTCGCCGACCGACGAGCCATCGCGGACGAATTCGGTCTCCTCGCCCGAGAAGAAGCGCTCCGCCAGAAGCAGATAGTCGGTCTTGCTCTCTTCGACGCGGGGGATGTACTCCCCGTCGATGCCGACCGGGGAATCCTGCAGGGCGACGAGCATTTTTTCGCCGGTCGTCGTGACCGAAAGGTACTTCGGCGGGTCGCAGTCGGGGAGCGTCGGCGCACCCTTTTCGGTGTAGACCACCCGCAGGGCGGGGTCGCCGAGGTAGTCGCGCACGACCTGTTCGACCGCTTCGTGGCGTGCGGTCCGGTCGGGTTGGTTGTCGAGAACGAAACATTTCAGGGACACGGTGGGTTACTCCTTTCGTCGTGGGACGGGATCTCAGTCCTTTTGGGGATTTTCCGAATCGGGTTGGTCCTTTTTGCGACCGAACAGGTCCTTACAGCGGGTCAGCAGGTCCGGCGCACGGTCCATGAGCGACTGCGCGCCGTCGATGGCGCGGTCGATCGGGTTGGGACGGGGCGCATAGCTGTCCGGGTTCTTCAGGTCGAGCAGGTTGACGGAACCGTCCGCCGAAACGACGAGGAACCCGAGCGGATGGACCGTCACGCCCGCACCGCTTCCGCCCGCGAACAGGGGGACCTGCGGGTCCTTCGGCTCCTTCGGTCTGCGGTCCGCGCCGCCGGCGGTGAAGCCGACGCTGACCTTCGAGAACGGCACGATCGTCACGCCGTTCGGCAGTGTGACCGGCTCGCCGATGACCGTGTTCACGTCCGCGACCGATTGCGCGTTGCGAATGACTTCCTCGATGATCTGCTTCATGGGAGTTTCCATAGCTGTTCTACCCTTTCTTTTCTTCGGATTCCTTCTTCTTGCCGGAGTAGGCGCGCAGCAGCGAGAGGGCGTTCAGGGTCTTGCGCAGGGCGCGCAGACCGATGACGCCGAGCCGCCAGACGCGCACGGACAGGGAAAATTCCGCGTCGATCTCCGGCTTGTCCGCCAGAAAATCACATTCCACGGACACGTTTACGTTTTCCTTCCTGACCCGCTTCGCCTGTAGCGCCAGTTCGCCGGCTTCGTATACGAGCGGACAGACGGCGCCGTACGCCAGCGCGGTCCTTGCCGCGTCGTCCGTGGCGATCAGCACGCGCAGGCGGAAGCATTCGACGAACAGGTGCCGCTTGAAATCCCGAAGCAGTCCGCCGAGCAGGTCGAGGAAGGCGGTCAGCAGGTCCGTCAGGGTGGGTTCCGCCGCCGGACGGACCGTTTTTTTCTTTTTTGGGGGTTTCTTTTTCTTCTTTTTGCTCTTTTTTTCGCTCTTAGGCGGGGCGGGGGTCTCCGCACGTTCCCGCTTTTCGCCGCCGACCAGCGTCAGGTGCAGCGGTCCGATGCCGACGGTCAGCAGCGGCGTCTGGCAGTAGCCTGCGCGGACAGACAGCTTCAGCGCACCAATCAGCAGGACGGTCAGGAGCAGGAACCCCAGTACGCCGAGCAGGATATACAGGGCGATCATGCCGGATCCGGTTCCGCGGCGGCAGGCACGTCGGACAGCCCGGCGGGCGCGTCGGACGGATCAGCCGGGACGTCGGGCGGTTCCGGCAGGTCCGCCGTCGGCAGGTCCTGCAGGGAATCCAGCCCGAAGCAGCGCAGGAACGCGTCCGTCGTGCCGAACAGGGTCGGTCGCCCCGGGGCTTCCAGCACGCCGCGCTCCGCCAGCAGCCCTTTGTCGCACAGGGACGCGACGATGGACGAACTGTCCACGCCGCGGACCATTTCGATGAACGAACGGGTCACAGGCTGGTGGTAGGCGGCGATCGCGAGCACCTCCAGCGACGCTTTGGAAAGCGGCGGCGACTTGCGAAGCTCCAGCGCCTTCTTGACGGTCTCCGCCACGAACGGCTTGGTACAGAGCTGGTACGCCGTTTCCACGCGGATCAACTGGATCCCACGTTCGCCGGCTTCCAGCGATTCCCGCAG
>CANQVQ010000006.1 GCA_947627335.1 uncultured Clostridia bacterium
GTGTGACCGAGGACGAGGCGTCGTCGCTTCGCACCGCGTTGGAGAACGCGAGCGGTTCGGTCGGGGACAGCCGGATCGGCGCGGACGCGCTCGCCGCTCTGCGGGACGCGATCTCCGCACTCGCGGACGGAAAAGCAAGGACGGTACTGGAAAACGACCTGCTCTACGCCGAACGGATCGTCTGCGCCACCTACAAGGTCGGTCGCGACGCACTGACCGGCGAACTGACCCTCCCGGAAGGGGAGCCGTATACGCCGCCCCCGGAAGAGGAGGAACCCTCCGAAACGCCCGAAGCCTCCGAACCGTCGGAGCAGACGGCGGAAGAGAGCGGCGACGAATCGTCCGCCGGTCCCGCGACGGGCTGGATCGTGCTGGCGATCGTCCTCGCGGTCGCAGCGGTCGCGCTGATCGCGGTCGCGGTCGTGCTGGTCGTCCGCAGAAAGAAGCAGTGACGCCGTGCGTTCGCGAACGCTCGCGCCGGACCTGACGCGAGTCAGCCTGTCGTTCGGGCGGAAGCTGCGCGGGGAGGTGCGCATCGCGTTCCTCTCCGACCTGCACGGGGAGTCCTACGGGGCGTCCCAAAGCGGTCTGTTCCTGCCGATTCGGTCCTTTTCGCCGGATCTGGTGATCTTCGGCGGGGACACGTTCGACGAGCGGGTCGCGTGGGGGATCGCGACGGAAACCCTGCGGCTGTCCGCCGCGCATTGGGCGACCTTTTTCACCCCCGGCAACCACGAAGTCAAAACCGGGCGGGCGGACGAGATCAAGCGTACCGCCGCGTTCGCCGGCGCGACCGTTCTGGCGGGGAAGTGCGTGCGGTTTCGGGCGCACGGAAGCACGCTGCTGCTCTGCGGCGTGGAGGACCCGCTTCGGCAGGAATCCCTCCACCGTGCCCAGCTCCACGCGGCGCAGGCGGAAATCGACCCGGACTGCTGTTCCATCCTCATTACCCACCGCCCGGAGCGGGAAAAATCCTACTGCTCCGCAAGACCCGGATTCGACCTGCTTTTGACCGGACACGCCCACGGCGGACAATGGCGGTTCCCGCCGCTGAAAAACGGCTTTTTCGCCCCGGATCAAGGGCTGTTCCCGGCGTTCTCCGGCGGTCTGCGCCCGACGGCGACCGGGTACCACCTGTGCAGTCGCGGCTTGGCGCGGCACAATACGCGTGTCCCGCGCATCGGCAACCGCCCCGAACTGATCCTGCTGACGCTCTGCCCGGGGAATGCGCCCCCGTCCTGCATCACGTTTTCCCCATAAAAAAGCGAGGTAACCAAACATGACACTATACGAAGAACTCCAGTGGCGCGGTCTGATCGACAACATCTCCGACCCCGCCCTGATCGAAAAGCTCAACGAAGGCGGAATGACCTTCTACATCGGCACCGACCCGACGGCGGACAGCCTGCACCTCGGGCATTATTCCTCCTTCCTTATCACGCGGCGGCTCGCTGCGGCGGGACACCACCCGATCATTCTCGTCGGCGGTGCGACCGGACTCGTCGGCGACCCACGCGGCACGGTCGAACGGGAGCTTTCCCACAAGGAAACGGTGTTCCGCAACTTTGAAGCGCTCAAGGCGCAGGTGCAGCAGTTGTTCCCCTACCCCGTCGTCAACAACTACGACTGGATCAAGGATATGACCGTTTTGGACTTCCTGCGCGACATCGGCAAATACATCGGCGTCGGCTATATGCTCAGTAAGGACCACATCAAGCGGCAGATGGAAAGCGGGATCTCCTACGCGGAATTTTCCTATATGCTGATCCAGGGGTACGATTTCAAGTTCCTTCACGAGCACCACGGCGTGGACCTGCAGGTCGCCGGTTCCGACCAGTGGGGCAACATCACGACCGGCATCGAGCTGATCCGCAAGACCACCGGGGACACGGTCTACGCCCTGACCATGCCGCTGATCACCGATTCGCAGGGCAATAAGTTCGGCAAATCCGAAGGCAACGCCGTCTGGCTGGACCGCAGCAAGACCAGCCCGTATGAACTGTACCAGTTCCTGCTCAACGTCGAGGACGTCATGGCGGTCCCGTACCTGAAACTGCTGACCTTCCTGTCCCGCGAGGAGATCGAGGACGTCGAACGGCGGCACAACGCCGAACCGCACCTCCGTCTGGCGCAGAAAGCGCTCGCGAAGGCGATCGTCACCGACCTGCACGGCGAAGAAGCGTACGCAGAAGCGGTCCGCATCAGCGAACAGCTCTTTTCGGGCGACATTCGCTCCATTCCGCCGCACGACCTGCTCGCCGGGCTGAAAAACGTCCCGCATTTCACGGTTTCCGAGGGGAGCCGCCTGCTCGACGTGCTCAAGGCGGGCGGGGTCGCCTCGTCCAACCGCGAAGCGAACGAGTTCCTGAACGCCGGGGCGATCTCGCTCAACGGCGACCCGGAAAAGGACGGCAGCCGCACCCTGACGCGTGCCGACGCGATCGACGGGCAGTTCCTCGTCCTGCGTCGCGGCAAGAAGAAGTACTACGTCGCTACGTTCGCGTAAACGAAAAGAATTTTCTTCCCGACGGTCCTGCCAAACGTGCGGCAGGACCGTTTTTTCAAAAAATTCCCTATCCGATCCCCTCTTTTCGACACTATAGGGGTTGTGATCATGATCGCAAAGAATTTTCCGAAAAGGAGCGCACGGAAATGGACGGCAACGACATCCTGCCCTACGTGGAACCGATCTACCGCTTTTGCCGCAGACGGCTGTACAACCGAAGCGACGCCGAGGACCTCGCGAGCGAAATTCTCTGCCACATTTTGGCGGGAATGCAAAAATACCGCATCGAATCGCTCGACGCATGGGTCTGGCGGGTCGCGCACAACCGCTATGCGCGGTTCATCGACGCGCAGAATCGGACGCGCATGGTGCTGTCGGAGGTCGATCCGTCCGATATGCCCGCATACGACGACCCGGCGGAAGCGGCGGAAACGGAACATACCTTTGAAACGGTTTTCCGCTCGCTGCACACGCTGTCCGCCGCGTACCGCGACCTGTTTGTGGACCACTACATCGACGAACTGTCCGTCAAAGCGCTTTCGGAAAAATACGCCCTCCCGGAATCCACGGTAAAGTGGCGGTTGAACGTGGGACGGCAACGAATCAGAGAAAGGATCGACGAAAACGCAATGGAAAAGATTTACAAATGCATCAATTGGAACACCCGCGCCTGCAACGGCTCGATGGACCCCGACCAGTACCTGCACACGCAGCTCGCACGGGCGATCTGCCAAGCGGCGTATGACGAACCGCTGACGATCGAGGAGATCAGCCTCGCCACGGGGATCCCCGCCCTCTACATCGAGGACGAACTGCCGCGCCTTCTGTACGGGGAGGCCGTGTGCAAAATCGGCAAAAACTATGCGACGAACTTCATTATCTCCCGCCTGCGGGACCGCAAAACGGTCGAAACCATTTCGGAAGCGTCCGTAAAGGCGCTCGCGGACCGGATGGAGGAGCTGTTCCGGGAAAAAGCCGAAGCGGTGCGCCGCATGAACTTCTGCGGGCATGACTTCGGAATGGAACGGCTCGGACATCTGCTGGTCCCCTACCTGCTGCGCCGCAAAATCGCCACGCTGAAAAACGAACGGTTGCATCTGGGAAACGGACCCTGCCCGCCCCGCAAGGACGGCGGCTACGGTTGGTTCATCGTGCAGGAAACCGCCGACGAACGCGAATGCGTATACGATTACGCCGCAGGCTGTAATGTTTCCGGCGATGACAGCGGCGGCAAGGGTCCGACGCCGGGACACTACTACTATTATTGGATCGGAAAATACCTTAACGATTGCTGGCTCTGCGCCAACGGGCATTTTCCCCAAGCGGACGGCAGTCTGCAAACGACCGACTTCACGGACGAAGAACTCGCGTCCCTCCTGCAAAAAGGATTCGCCGTCAAAACCGGGAACGGCTTCCGCTGGAACGTCGCCGGGTTTACAGAGGCGCAGTTCGCACAGTTTACCGCCCTGTTCGACCTCGGCGACCGATCGGACGAGACGCTTCTGCGCTGGATCCGCTCCGTGCGGGACGCGTTCGCGTCGTTCGTCCCGAAACGGCTGGATGGACAGATCAACCAGTGGGTTTCAAGCTATCTGTCCGGTCTTGCGGGGCAGGTTACGGAAGAACTGATCCGCAGGGGCGTCCTGCGGGGACCGCAGCCGGACCACCCGCTCACCGACGGCATCTTCTACATCGCGGGGAAGTACATCGACCCGTAACGCACGCCCTGCATACGAAAAATACCGTGGACCATTCGATCCACGGTATTTTTTGATAATCGTTTGACCGTTTGCACGGCGACCCGCAGGGATCAGCCGGTGATACCCGAACGCTCGACGCCTTCGATCATCGTACGCTGCGTGAACAGGTACAGAACGATCAGCGGGGCGAGGATCAGCAGACCGCTGGTATTGCGGATTGCCGATTCGAACGCGTTCTTCGCCGCATACTCCGTATCCAGAACCGTCGGGATCTTGATGATGTCCGGCAGCAGGACGTCGGAGTTGGTGGTATAGAACAGGTTCGTGTAGAACATATCCGACCACTGCCATGCGAACGCGAACATGAAGATCGTGACCAGCATCGTCGTCGACATCGGAAGAATGATCTTCATGAACGTCTTGAAAACGCTCGCACCGTCCACATACGCGGCTTCCTCCAACTCGTCCGGGACGTTGTTGAAGTACTGTCGCATGATGTAGATAAACAGACCGTTCTTTAGCCCCAGACACGTCAGGGACATGATCGCCAGGGGCCAGTTCGTGTTCAAGAGGTTAAACCCTCGCCAGGAACCGCCGAACAGGCTGCTGATCCCGCCTCCGATCCCCCATATGTCGAAGTAGCGGAACTTCATGAACAGGGACAACTGCAAGGTTTCGTGCGGCACGATCATCGTGAAGATGACCAGCGTGAACAGCAGTTTGCGGAAACGGAACTTGAATTTCGCGAACCCGTACCCGACGAACGTACACGCGAGCATCTGGAACGTCGCGCACATCAGCGCGAGCATCGACGAATTGAGCAACGCCGTGAAGTAGGAGTTGTTTTCAATGATCGCCTTGTAGGTGTCCAGCGTCGGATACTTCGCGATGATGATGACCGTCACGTCGACGAAATCCTCTCTGCTCATGAAGGACGAGAAGATCTTCGACAGATACGGGAACAGGATGACGTAGGAAAGACCGATCAAAAGCACCAGGCGGAAGATCGCCAGCCCCAATTTCTTGAGGAAGTACAGCGTGCAGTACTTGTACCGGATCAGCATCCAGAAAGGCAGTTTATCCCGCGCTTTGATGCGCTGGATGGCTTCCTCTTTCTTTTGCTGCTGCCGCAGCGCACGAAGCTCGCGCTTGCTCATTGTTGTGGAATCCATTTCTCTGCCCCTCCTTTACGTATCGCGTTTCTGGTAGAATACATATCCGCCCATGATCGCCGCGACAAGCAGTAAGATCAGGATGATCACCAGGAAATACATCCACGCCATAGCTGTTGATTGCACCTGACCGTCAGCCTCCCCGCTGTAGACGCTGTTGATCAAGTTCATCATTTCGTTCTCCTTTGATGTAAAGGAGTCGATAACGGTATAGACCGCGTTGACAAGGATCATCGGGCTGATCATCGGGAAGGTGATCTTCCAGAAGATCTCCCAGGTCGTCGCCCCGTCCATCTGACAGGACTCGTAGATCGCCGGCGAAACCGACTGCAGACCGGCAAGGAAGATCATGATCTGTACGCCGGACTTATTGACGATGTCGTAAACGCTATTGGCGATGCCGACGACGTACTCGACCAGTTCCCGCCCGATCGCCATACCTTGGAAGTACCTCGCCACGTCCATGACGGAGATGAATGCGTTCGAGTCCTCCTGCGCACCGCCGCCGGCTGCGCTGGTCCCGTTGCCGCCGGTAGCGATCTGCCCCATGGCGTCCGCCAACTGGTCCTGCGTTTCGATGTACTCGATGATACCGGTCGAAACGATGACCGGGATGAAGAAAATCGCACGGAAGATCGCACGTCCGCGCATCTTCTGGTTCAGCAGCACCGCCACGAACAGCGAGAAGATGACGATCGCGGGAACGTTGAACAGGAGCTCCCCGATGCTGCCCCACAACGTCTGGACGAACGTGGTGTGTTCAAACAACGCGTAGCGGTAGTTCGCCCAGCCGACCATCTCCAGTTGGTACCCGGTAGATTCATAATGGATCTTGCCGAACGAGAATTGCAGGGACTCGACGATCATCGGCAGGTAGATCAGCACAAAGCCGATAAGGAACGGGGCAATGAAGAGCCAGCCGTTTCTCCCCTTCGCCTTATCCAGCGATTTTCCTTTGCGCTTCGTCGAGACCTTCCGATCTAACTGTTTGGTTTTCGTCATACTTTACGCCTCCCCTTTTGGCTCGGAAGCGCTCTTCACGTCGACGACCTGCGCGCTCCCGTCCGATTTGACCTTCACGAATCCGCCGGAGGGGATCTCGTAAAGCGTTTCGCCGTCCCGATAGGTGTACGAATCCGTCAGGTAGTTGAGGTAGAAAACTTCCCCGTTGGAGTACGTCACTCTCGCGACCCTGTTGTCGTGATCGAGGAATTCATGGGACTCGATCGTCTCGGTACGCACGCTCTTGAGCGCATCGTTGAGCATATTGTACGCGGGGATGATGTAGTCCTTCCAGATCTCATATCGAATCGCGTAATACTGCGAAACCGACGAGTAAGAGTAGCCCTTCAGCTCGGACGTGTTGGTATACGCCACGATGAAGTACGGAGAAGCGCCGTTTTCGATGCTCTTGAGCAGCGAATACTGGTAGTCGCCGGCGAGATTCAGCGCGGAGCCGGCAAATTCCTTGTATCCGTGCAGCACCATGCCGGTGAACGGAATGGAGCCGTCGGCGTAGCGGTAGCCGGAATCGTCCAGCGGCGCTTCGATGATGTCCGTCGCGTATTCCAGCGCGTACGCGTTGCCGCCGGACACGAGGACGCGGTCGTTCTGCTCGCGGATCTTCGCCAGCAGGCGGCGCACCAGCACCTTGGAGTCCTCGCGGGTCAGCGGCGTCTCGTCGTTGAAGTCGGAATTGAGGTCGCTGCCGAGGGTACAGACGGAGATCGAGCCGACGTTGTATTCCTCGTAGTCCTCCCAGACGCCGTCGTAGAAGTCCTCCATCACGAACGGCGAAAGCACGAGGCCGCCGGATTCGAGGAAGCACTGCCACGCCGGATCGTACTCCTGCGCCCAAGCTACTCGCCCGTCGATGGTCTGGGCGGTGTGTTTCTTTTCGCTGAATCCGTCGAAAGCAGACGTCCGTCCGACATAGGAGAAATCGAAGTCCGGGAACAGGGTCGCACCGCTGTCTTTGGTACTTTCGACCAGATCGCGGAAGCCGTCCGAACCGCCGAGCACCTTTTCGACCTCGGCGCGGTTGGCGGCAGTCGCGAACATCCCTTCGTTGACCCAGCCGGTCAGCTTGAGGTTGACGGCGTTGATGCCCTTATCGGCAAGCTGTTGAAGGATGGTCTTGTCGTCCTCAAAGCTGGTCAGCGCGACCTTCTTGTTGATGGGGATCCCGAGCACTTCGTCCGTGGTGTCGATAGAGCCGAGCGTTTCCAGGTAGAGCGGAATATCCTCCGAAGCGTCCTCCAGCTTGGTCAGGACGCCCTTCCCCACGAGGTAATCGCGGTAGGTCCGCGCCATTTCGGAATAGTTCACGTCCTCCTTCAGCATGAACAGGCGGATCGTGTAATCGCCGGTGTACTTCCGCTTCGCTTCCACCGTCCACGTCGCGTTCGTGTTGCCCGCCAGACCGCCGGTCAGCACATAGGTGTCCTGCGGACGGGGGTTGAACTGGGTATAGATGGAGACGAACTGGTGGGTCGAACCGCCGTTGGCGATGGCGATCTTCGCGAGGGAGTCGCCTTCCTCAATGACCGCCAGGTAGCCGATCTTCAGCAGGTCCTGCACCGTCACGACCTGCGTTTCGGGGACCGGGTTGCCTTCCTCGTCGAGGACCGGGTTGCCGTCGTCGTCCGTCTGGTAGACGATGTTGCCCTGGTCGTCGAGGACCGGTTGTTCCTCGTCATGCGAGCCGTTGTCCGCCCATTCGACGACGCCGTACACCGGGAAGCGCATGGTCTCCTTGTTGGCGCCGGTCACCGTATGGTAGATGTTGTCGATCCCGTACATCGAGCTGACGCTCGTGAAGTTGCCCGCCCCTTTCATATCCGAGAAGGAGATGATAGAGCCGGAACCGTCCGGGGTGAAGATATAGCCTTCGTTGTTGATGTTGCCCGCACCGCCGTAGGGGAGCAGGATCACGTTGGAGAGCGCGTATACATCCGACTGGAAGCGGATGTTGCCCGCGTTCAGACGGATCGTGATGGCGCCGTCCGTGTCCGCCTTATACTCGATCGCCAGCTTGAACAGCGGGGGATTTTCCTCCGTGGAAACGTATCCGGTCTCCGCGTGGTCCTCCTCCATCTGGTCGAGGGTGTAATCGGTATAGAGCTTGACGATGTCCTCCACGCGCTGCAGCTCGTGGGTCGTGATGTGGGATTCGCAGATCCGCAGGTCCATCCGTTCCAGCACCGGGTACTGGTCGAGATAGTCCATCTTGGTCTTTTCCGCTTTGCCCGTATCGTCCAGGTCATACAGCACATAGAACGCTTCAAACATATTCGCGTCGCGGGAGGAATCCGAATTCTGCTGGATCTGCTCATGCAGCCTATCCCACTTGCTCGCCTCGATCATACGCGGGACGAGGTAAGTCACCTGCTCGCGCCCGATGGAATACTCGAGCCGGATGCCGCCGCGAATGTTGCTGACGGTGATCTGGTTATTCGCCGCCGCGTCCGCGAAGGAATCCATTTGCAGGTCGGAATTGTTCTGCGAGAATTGGACGATCAGCTGCGAATACAGCGTCTCCTTGACGGAGTTCGAGGTATTCGAGCCTTGGGCGGACTGGCTGGAGCCCACGTTGAAGGGGTTGGTCGAATAGTAGGCGGTGTACGCGGGGATCTCGCCGCTTTCATCGATCTCCTCCTTGGTGAGTTCCGGGTCCTCCAGCGACAGTACCACCACTTCGCCCGTGATGGAATCGACGTAGAAGGCGATCCCGTTGACGACGCTGTAGAGCGTCATCGGCGCAATGACTTCATTGCCGAGAATGCGGTCCTTGATCGTCTTGAAAGCGGTACTCATGTACGCCGGGTAAAGGCTGTCCTTCCATTCGTCCTCCCACGACGGTTCTTCGTCCGTCGCCGCAAACACGGGGAGCGAAGCGAACGCCGGGACGACGAGCGCCAGACAGAGGAGCAGGAGCGCAAACCGTTTGCATTTTTTTCTCATTTCCGTACTCCTTTCTACGCTCTGTTGGATATTTCCCTGTAAATATTGAAGCCGAACGCGTAGATCTTGGTGATCAGTCCGAAGAACAGAACCGCGATGAACATGATCAACGCGACCATGACGAGCGAGAAGATGACCGTGATCATGTTCTTCACAAGACCGTAATCGTGCGTGACCATGACGCCGAAGAAGGCGAGCAGACCGACCCAGACCCAGCCGATGCCGATGATCATGTTCACCAGATCCATTTCCGCGAGGGACATCACGTTCGTGAGCGCCACGCACGGGATCAGCAGGATGACCAGCGGGACCAGCGAATAGCTGACCGCGATGAACACGTCCTTGAAGGAACCTTCGCCGTCGAACAGGGTCGTCAGGCACCAGTTGCCGACCGCCAGCAGGAACACCGGCAGGATGATGGACATGGCGGACATGACGTAGGAGCCGCTGCCGCCCGAGGCGACCCGTCCGGACGCCAGATACCCTTTGCCGATCGCCTGATAGACGAACGCGAGCGCCGCCGCGAGCAGCCAGAAGATCGCACCGCGGAGCGAACCTCTGCGCTCATGCTTGAGGTCCCAGAAACCGTCGAACGGGTGGAAGATGATGTAGAATCCGTACATCACTTCCTCCCAGAAGCCGCGTTTTTCCTTGTCACGGGTGTTCTTTTTGTTGTATTTCGCCGCCCAGCCGAAGAACTTCACGATCGCGACGAGCAGGACGACGGCGACGATCAGAACGATCCACAGATGGTCCTCGATCCAGTCCTTGCGGTACAGCTGATACGCTTCCGAGAACAACTCGGTATCGTTCGCATAGCGGTAGAACAGCATCGCTTCCTCGTACTCGCCTTCGCGGTAGAGCGATTGCCCGATGCCGATATACGCTTCGTCGTAGTTGTTGTTGCGTTGGAGGATACGGGTGTAGTACTGCGCGGACTGCGAGAAGTTCTGGTCGATGTCGTTTTGGATCGCAGCCGCAAGCAGGTCGCCGTAGTCCGTGCGCTTATAGACGGTGACGCTGCCGTTGGTCTTATCCAGCAGCAGGATATTCGTGCCCTGATAGTCGATTGCGGCGAGGTTCTGGATGTTGCCGATGTTGTCGCCGAAATCGCCGAAGGCGTAGAGCAGGTTGCCGTCGGAATCGTAGGTAAAGACTTTGCTTCGCTTGCTGTCGATGATGCTCCAGCTTCCGTTTTCGCCGACGGCGACGTCCACGATCGTGGACGGACCGGAGGTGTTGGCGCCGGAGGTCGTAAATCCACTGTTCATGTCGATCTCACCGGCGGGCGGCCAGAAGCCGCGACGGATCATGACGTCGCTGCCGCTCGGGTTGAGCTTTTTGACCATCGCGTAGTCGCCGGATTTGGAACGGCTCTGGATCGCCGAAACGACCTGCTGTTCGTCGATCGACGCGATCGTGGCGTAGACGAAGTCGTCCTCGTCGATGCAGAGGTTGTTATACTCCTTCGAGACCAGCTGTTCGGAAGCGTCGATCTGCTCCTGCGTCTGGAACAGTCTCCAGAAGTGCTCGAACGCGTTGTAGGTGACTTTCTGGGCGCCGACGAACCCGTTGAAGGAGCCATCCCGGTTCAGGGACAGGATCCCGTAGTTGGTCGTCGAAGAAACGACGTAGATACGACCGGCGGAGTCGACCGCGACGGCGACCGGCGTATAGACGTGGTTTTCCGGCATGACTTCGCTGGCAGGCTCCGGGACGATGTCCACGAAATTGCCGAGCTTGTCGAAGATGACGATACGGGAATTGCCCTTATCCGCGACGTAGATCTCGCTCTCCGTCACGAACAGACCGTTCGGCTGGGAAAGTCCGTCCGGAACGCCGTAATTGTTGAGGAATTGCGAGATCACCAGGCGAACGTTGTACTTTTCGTCCGTGACGATGATGCGGTTGTTCCCGGTATCGGAGATGTAGACGTGGTTGAGGTCGTCGACGAAGACGTCCGACGGCGAGGAAAGCCCTTTCGCCGAACCGTCCGCGTTGGTGAATTCAGCCGCGTACAGCAGCTTCGCGTTCGCGCTCGCACCGCCCTCGGCGCTGACGGAATATTGCAGGCTCTTACCGTCGATAAGGCTTTCCGGCACCGGCACATACGCCGCAGGGCATTCGAGCATAAACCCGCTCCGCCCGTAGGTGTACGTCGCGTACGGGATCGCCGAAGCGCTGACCGTCAGCGTGCCGAACGTCATGACCAGCAGAACAACGATCAGAAGAAACCTGACTCCATGATTTTTTTTCATGTTCTTCCTCCTTAATCCTTCATACCGGCAGAAGACATGGTCTGGATGACGCTGTTCTGCGAAATGATGAACACCAGAATCGGGACGACCATCATGAAGACCGTGGAGGCCGCCGAAACGCCGGTTCTCTGAATGCCGGCGGTGACAAGCTGGCTGATCGCGTAGTTGAGGGTCTTGAGCTGTTCGCTGTAGATGAACAGGTTCGCACCGGAAGCCCAAAGATCCTTGAACGCGAAGAGGATCAGCGTCGCCCACGCCGGTTTGACCATCGGCATGGCGATCTTCCAGAAGATCTTGTTTTCGGACGCGCCTTCCAGGCGTGCGCTTTCCAGCACCGAGTCGTTGACACTGGTCTCCATGAACTGCTTCATCAGGTACAGACCGAAGGACGTACAGAACGCCGGCACGATGACCGCGAGGTAGGTATCCACCCAGCCGAGCGCGGACATGATGATGAAGTTGGAGATCGCCGTGACCGTCGCGTTGAACATCAGGGAGTACTGGACGGCGCGGAACAGGAAGTTGCGCCCCGGGAACGGGATCTTCGCCAACGCGTATGCCGCGTAGGAGGAGAGCAGCACGTTCCCCATCGTCCCGACGACGGAAATGAAGATCGTATTGAATACATAGCGGGAGAACGGGACCCAGGATTCCGACATGGTCCGGAACAGGTCGCGGAAGTTATCCAGCGTCGGGTTGATGACGAAGAAGCGAGGCGGGAAAACGAAGATCTCGTCGAGCGGCTTGAGCGACTGCACGATGGAGTAGACCATCGGCAGGAACATGAAGAAGCCGAAGATGAACAGCAGGATATAGATACCGATGTCGCCGCCCGCGGAACGGTTGACCGAACGCTTGAATTGCACCCGGTTGGTCTGGTGCTTCCGGTAGGCAGCCTTTACTTTGTTTCTTGCATTTTCTAACATATCAGGTACCTATCTTTCTCAGGATTCGGTTGACCAGCATATTGCACCCGATCATCATCAGGAACAGCAGCGTCGCGATCGCGGAAGCGTAGCCCATTTCGTATCGCTGGTTGCCGTAGTCCTCGAGGTGGTGCATGATAGTATGCGCCACATAGTTCGGGCTCGGGAAGCCGACCAGAGCGGTGATGATCGCGCCGAAACCGAATGCGCCGGTGATCGAAAGGATCGCACCAAGCATCATCTGCGGACGCATCATCGGCAAGGTGATGTAGTAAAGTTCCTGCCAGCGGTTCTTGACGCCGTCCACCGCGCCCGCTTCGTAAAGCGAGGTATCGACCGTCTGGAAGCCGGCGATGTTCGTCAGGAAGGAGGTGCCGAGCGAGGTCCAGAGCGCGACAAGACAGCAGAGTGTGAAGATGTACTTCGTATCCTGGAACCACAGGACCGGCTCGTCAAGCAGTCCGAGTTCCACGCCCCAGGCGTTGACCAGACCATAGGAGTCGCTCGAGAAGAAGTAGGTCCAGATCAGGTAAACGTTGCCGGAGATAGACGGCGCGTAGAAGATCAGCGTCACGATGGAGCGGATCTTCGGGCGAAGCTCGTTGATGAACCACGCGAACAGCAGGGAGAGCAGGTAGGAACCCGGTCCCGTGACCGCCGCGAACTTCAGCGTGTTCTTGATCGCCAGAATGAACACGTCGTCGTCCAGGAACAACCGGATATAGTTGTCAAGGAACACGAAGGACGGAAATTCCAGCATATTGAAGTTGGTGAAGCTCAGCAGGAGGGAAAGCACGACCGGAACCACCGTGAAGAGCGTGAACAGGATGAAGAACGGTGCGATCATCAGGTACGCTACTTTGTGCTTCTTGATCTCCAGCAGAGTCCACTGGAAGCGGGTCAGGTCCGTTCGGATTACCGCTTTTTCTTTTGCCACGTCAGTTCCCTCCTTCCGCGTCGGTCCAAGAAATTCCCTGTTCGGTCAGGTACTCTTCCATATCCTTGATGGTATCGGCCGTAGGCAGGTTGAACTCGTTGCGTTTGCGGGTCAATTCGTTGTTGATGTCGGTGATATAGGAGCGCATCGCGTCGAGCGGGTCTTCCTTATCGTTATATACGTTCAGGAACGCGAAGTTCGTGTAACGGCCGACGATGTAGGAACCCGGATATTCCGGCGTACATTCGACGGCGTTGAACTGCGCGAACAGGTTGTCGTATTCGTCCTTGGACCACGACATCCCGGCGAGCGCTTCCATGTTCGCGGTCGCCTGCTTCGCGGACGGACCGAGCAGCGCTACCATTTCGTTGCCGAAGGAGGACTGCACGTCCTTGCTCATCCACCACTGCATATAGCACCATGCGCCGAGCGCGTTCTTCTCGCTGACCGAGCGCATCATCATCATCGCGCTGACCGCGCCGACCGTGGTATTGTCGATGATGGTTTCGCCGGTGTCGGGATCCTCCGTGACCATGCCGGGCAGCGGCGTGAATTCCCACAGACCGTTGATCTCCGGCGCGAAGATGATCAGGGAGTTGTAGTTGGTATAATCCGCGATCGCCAGCGGCATTTCGCCGGAACGGAAGCGGTTGGCAAGGTTATAGGTGATCGGGAAGCCGTACTGCGTGAACAGGTCGCAGGAGGTACGGAACGCGGCGAGCGAAATATCCGAATCCAGATTGATCGCGATGCCGTCCGTCGTCGGGCGAACATTCCCGTCCGCGTCGACGTAGGTGTAGCCGATGTCGGCGAGGTATTCGTCGACGCTGTTGTACTTGTTTTTGTCGTACTCGGTCTCCTCGTAATACTTACGGAACAGGTTGAGGTACTCGTCGTAATTGCCTTCCTGATAGTAGGTCTCGTCCTGCTGGTACATCAGCACGGTCGAGGTGCCGACGCCGGTCGGGGCGCCGATGTCAAGTCCGGCGGCGTCGATCGTGTAAATGAGCTGGTAGAATTCATCCCAGGTATCCGGCGGGGAGATACCGAGCTCGACGAAAATGTCCTTGCGGTAGAACATCATGTTGAAGGACATGGTCTCCGGCAGGGCGTAGGTCTGCCCGTACAGGGTCAGCGGACGGATCGCCGCCGGCGCGAACCGCTCCACGACCTTATCGAAGGTCGGAATGAGTCCGCTCTCGATCTTCGGTCCGTACACCGGGTCATCCTCCCAGCGGGACAGATCGTTGAAGTTGTAGCCGGTCGACGTGTCGTCGCTCGGGTTATTCAGGGACAGGACCGCCGAACGGATCGCGTAGTTGACCGGGTCGCCCTGCGCCGCACCCATATAGACGTCCGGACCGGTACCGGCAAGCGTCGCCGGCAAAAGCGTGCCGCCCGCGACCAGCTTGACGACGACCGGGATCTCGTAATCCACGGAGAAGGAGTCGTCGACCAGGCTTCGGACGATCTGCGCCTGGTCACGGGAGGTCGCCGTCCAGACTTCCACGGCGTAGTCCTCGGCATTTTCGATGTCTTTGCCGTCCTCCGTCGAGCCGAGGGAATCATAATCCGAGAAGAAGGACCAGAAGAACTTCTCCACACCGCCCCAGAGCTTGGAGAAGAAGCCCGCCTCCGCACGCGGACGCTCCGCGTCGGGGGATTGGACGCACAGGTAGTCGATGTCAAGCGGTTGGTTCTGCGTATCGGTCAGCCAGGTGCCGAGGGAGGCGGTGTAGTCCTTCAAGCTCGACATATAGCTGGCGATGGTCGTGGGATATTTCCCCATGCGTTCGCAGACGTTCGCCACGCGGTCGAGCGTCGCGGTGTTTTCGCCCATGCCGCCCGTAAGGCGCGACAGCTCCTCGGAAACGTCGTAAAGGTTGACGGATTCGGCTTTCAGACCGGTCAGGACGTCCGGGATCAACCGCTCGAAGCGGTAATCGCGGTACTTATCCGGGCTTGCGCCGGTGATCATGAGGATCTTCCGGTAGTACGCGTTGATGTTCGTCAGGGATTCGTTGACGCGGCGAAGCACGTCGGACATATCCCCGAGCACGACTTCCATGCGGATGGTGTTGACGCCTTTTTCGAGGTAGAACAGCGGGTAGACCTTTTCGATGTCGTCGCTGCTGTCCCCGTTGAGCACGCCGTACCAGAGCGGGTCCGTCACCCAGTCGGAGGAGTAATCAAAACGCAGTTTGCAGGCTTCGCGGAACGGAAGCTCGCCGTTGATGTAGATCTTCCGGGAAACGTAAAGACCGGAATAGTAGCTCTGCTTGGAACGCGGAACGATGCTGTAGAAGCCCGCTTCGGGAACTTCCACTTCCCATTCGACCCACTGCCCGACGTATTCCCATTTTTCACCGCCGATCATGTTCAGACGGATCAGCGACGGGTCCTGCGGCTGGCTGATAACGGAGGAACGGTTGTTGAGCTGGTAGATGGTCCGTTCGGACATCGTCGTGGGGTATTCGCCCTGCACGACGACCTGCTCGTCGCCTCTGTAGACCTGCGCGTCGCCGCCCTTGGAGGCATAGTATTCCTCATACGCCGGAGCGGTCTCGGCATGGCAGAAGGAGATCCGGTCGATGGCGACCGCTTCGCGCACCGCCTGGAAGGAGATCGTATGTTCCCCCGCCTCCAGGTAGAAGCCGAGCGGCTCGTCGAAATGCTCGACGGTATTCCCATCGGCGTCCTCCGAAGTGTAATAGCCGTAGTAGCCGGTAGAATCATAGAGGTAGGAATCCGCCCACTCGGACACGAGTTCCTTATCCGGCTTCAGCTCGTTGCCGTTGCCGTCCTTGGAAAACGGGCGGTTTGCCAGATCCGCATAGTCCCCCTGCACGCGTTTCTTGAACTCGTCGGAATCGGAGTACATCTGCACGGTTTTGCCGTCTTCATCCGTGTATTCGTAAACGTCGTTCCAAACGCGGGGCAGCTCGACGGAACGCGCCTCGCTGTACGGGACCTTGCCGTCGATAAGGATGTACCGTTCGATCGCGGCGTCGGAATACGCGCCGTCGGAAACCAGTTCATCGGTCAACTTCGGATACCCGTCGGAATCCAGAACCGGCTTGCCGTCCTCGTCGCGTTCGATGCCGTAAACCGTGATCGCACCGGTGAAATACCCGACTTTGACGTTGTAGAACCCGGTTTCCGGGACGTTGATGCGGAACGTGATGCGACCGTCGTCCCCGCAAAGGATCGCAAGCGTCGCCCCGTCGCGAAGCGCGAGATCTTCGCCGCTCTCCGTCAGGAAATTGAAGCTGGCGGTGGAGTCGTCCGCATCGAGGTCGGCGAGGAGGTCGACGTCAAACGTCGCCGCCGCGTCCCCGACGTTGCGGTAGATGGTTCTGTACTGGCCATAGCTGGTGGACGTCAGCACGTTTCTGATCTCTTCAAGCGACGTGCGGACCAGTGAATCCGAATTGTACTTGTGCTCCACAGTCGCCGACACGTCAAACGCGCCCACGCCGCAGAACCCCGTGACCACCGTCGCGAGGACCAGAAGCAGCGAGAGCACGCGCTTGTAGATACGTTGATTGCTGATCATGCAGTTTTCCTCCTGAAAAATGCTCTCGGCACACGCCCCCGCGCCTTCGCGCAGACCGACGGGAGCGTACACCTTATTCATATGCCTACCTATCATATCATAAGGAGCCGGGTTTGTCAAGCGTCCCGCGGGACCGAAAAAATCGGTTTTCCCGTCACTTTCGCACGAAGTTTCCGCCGTCGCCCCCGCCTTTCCCGTGTCCCGCCGTTTTGAGGATTTTTAACAGCAAATTTTTATTTTTCAAATTTTGTTTTCAAAAATATCCGTTTGCTGTCCGAATTGTGAAAAATCCTTGTATTACAACGGTTTTTTTAGGCTTTGAAATGTTTCCGATTTCGCTTGTTCGCAAGTATTTCTGAACGAAACTGTCGCATTATTTTGCGCCGTCCGTGGACAAGCGTGTTTTTCCATTCTTTTCCGTGAAAAAGCGACCTCAATATGCACAAAAAAAGCAACGCATTTTTTATGTGTTGCTTTTTTTGACAAAACAAACGTTCTTACTCGTTTTTCGCGATTTTTGGGGCGAATTGCAGATCAGCTGAGGTAACACGTTACGACAAAGCCGTCGGAGCCGTTGCCGCTGTAGGTGTAGCCGGTGACCTGTTCCCCCGAAAGGATCGGGAGCTGCGTCGCCTCTCCGCCCGTCGCCGGCACAAAGTAGACCGCACAGGTCTTGTCAAGACCGTTGACGTCCTTATACGAGACGCGCAGCGGCGACGCGGACGAATAGGTCCGCACCGCTTCGAGGTATTCCTCCAGGCAGAGGTGGTTCGCCCCCATGTAGGCGGCGTGCTCGAAACCGACGTAGCGGTAAAGCCCCGCGTTCCCGCTCTCGTGGGTCGCGGCAGACTTCTCCGCCGGGTAGCGCAGGATGTAGCCGTAGTTGGTGCAGTTGTCCGCCAGCCACAGGAATTTCCCGCTTCCGATGCTGTCCCCGTCCGGGTCGGCCGGATAAAGCCCCAGCTCCACCGCACAACCCGAAGCGAGGTTCTTTTCCGCCGCTTTCGCGTCCGCGCCGGGGGAGGCGAGGTATGCCCGGTTGACGAGCAGGTTGGTCTTTCCCTGCGTTTCGCGGAACGCGGTCGTCATCGCGTTGAACGCGGTGAGCGCATCCTCCCGCAGTTCCAGCTTCGTGCCGGAATAGGTGTACGGATGTTCCCCCTCGTTCGCATACTTCGACGCATTCCACGAATAAATATTCTGCAGCTGCCCGCCGGCGCTTGCGGACGACGACGTCGGAAGCGGCACGAGCAGCCCTTCCGTCGCCTTCGCGGGCGAATTCAGCGTCACATTCTCCACGTCCGCCGGGAGCGACGGAGCGGACACGGCGTCCGACTGCGTCCCGCCGGACACGTCCGCGTCGGAGCCGGTCGATTCCGTCTGCCCCGAAAGCACCGCGTCGGAAGACGTCCCGCTTTCCGAATCGTTCTGACCGCTCTGGTCATCCGCGCTGCAGCTGTTGGTCACGATCACGACCGTAAGGCAGAGCGCGACCACGATGCACATCAATGCGGCAAACAGATACTCCGAACGGATCTTTCCAGGTTCCTTAGGCATTGGCGCAAACCTCCTTTTTTCGACGCAAACGGCGTTCTTAGCGGGAAGGGCGGCACCCGCAGCGACGCCGCCCTTCTCTTACGCTCGCTTCCGGCTTTTACTGTTCGGACAGCTTCTTGAGCTTTTCGTATTTCTCCTTGGCGTACCCTTCGGATTCCGCAAAAAGCACTTCCGCCCTCTCCGGGAAGGACTGCGCAAGACGCGCATAGCGGACCTCGGAACGAATGAAGTCCTGGTAGCTGCCGGTCGGCGCCTTGGAATCCAGCGTCAGCTTCCGGGTCTCCGGGTTGTAGCGGAACGTCTCCCAGTAACCGGCTTCGACCGCTTTCTTCTGCTCGACAAGGCAGTTCTGCATACCGCCCTTGACGCCGTGCATCTCGCAGGGCGCGTAGCCGATGATCAGCGACGGACCGTGATAGGCTTCCGCTTCGGTCAGCGCCTTGAGCAGTTGGTTCTTATCGTAGCCCATGCAGACCTGCGCGACATAGACGTAGCCGTAGGACATCGCGATGGCGGCGAGGTCCTTCTTCTTCTGCGTCTTGCCGGCGGCCGCGAACTGCGCGACGGAGCCGGTCGGCGTGGACTTGGACGCCTGTCCGCCGGTGTTGGAATACACTTCGGTGTCGAAGACGAAGACGTTGACATCCTCGCCCGACGCGAGCACATGGTCCAGACCGCCGAAACCGATGTCGTAGGCCCAGCCGTCGCCGCCGAAGATCCAGACGGACTTCTTGGAAAGGTAATCCTTGTATTGCAGGATCTCCGCACGCAGGTCGGCGCACTTCTTGCAGCCGCAGCCTTCCAGCATTGCGACGAGGTCCTTCGTCGCCTTCGCGTTCGCGGCGCCGTCCTCGAGCGTGGACAGGTAGGCGTCGATGACCGCCTTCTTGCCCTCGTCCGTCGCGGTTTCCGCGAGCTTCTTCACCAGACCGACGACCCGGTCGCGCACGACCTTCTGTCCGAGATTGATGCCGAAACCGTGCTCGGCGTTATCCTCGAACAGCGAGTTCGCCCAAGCCGGACCCCTGCCGCTCTCGCGGTTGACCGTATACGGCGTCGCGGGCGCGGAACCGCCCCAGATCGAGGAGCAGCCGGTCGCGTTGGAGATGTACATTCTTTCGCCGAACAGCTGGGTGACGATGCGGGCGTAGGAAGTCTCGGCACAGCCCGCGCAGGAGCCGGAGAATTCCAGCAGCGGCTGCTTGAACTGGCTGCCCTTGACCGTGTTGTTGACGAGTTTGGTCTTTTCGGAGACGTTCGCCACGCAGTAGTCGAACACCGGCTGCTGCTCCAGCTGCGTCGCCATCGGGACCATCCGCAGCGCGCTCTTCGGCGCGGCAAGCTCGTTGGCGCGCTTCGCGGCCTTCTTCGGGTCGTCCGGGAACTCCGCGGACGCCGCAGCCTGCGCATCCTTGAGCGCTTTGGCGGTGACCGGGCATTCCTTCACGCAGAGCGTACAGCCCATGCAGTCGAGCGGGCTGACCGCGACGGTGAAGCGATAGGCGGTCTTGACGACCGGCTTTTCGGTGAATTTGGTCGCTTCCGGCGCCTTCGCCGCTTCCTCCTCGGTCATCGCAAACGAGCGGATCGCCGCGTGCGGGCAGACGAAGGAGCAGTTGTTGCACTGGATGCAGTTCTTTTCGTTCCAGACCGGGGCGTTGACCGCGACCCCGCGCTTTTCAAACGCGGCGGAGCCCTGCGGGAAGGTGCCGTCGGCGTACTCCGCGAACGCGGAAACCGGCAGCCGGTCGCCGTCCATGCGGTCCACGGGCGTGACGATCTTGTTGACGAAGCGGATCAGGTCCTCACGCGTCCCGGTCGCGGTATCCTCTTTCTGCTCCACGGGAGCGTCCTTCCAGGATGCCGGGACCGTCACTTCCGTCGCGGCGTCCGCGCCGGCGTCGATGGCGGCGTAGTTGAGGTCGACCATCGCCTGTCCCTTCTTGATGTAGGACTTATATGCCATCTTCTTGATGTATTCGATGGCTTCCGCCTTCGGCAGAATGCCCGCGAGCGAGAAGAACGCGGACTGGAGGACGGTATTCTTGACCTTCGGGTTGCCGATCTGCTTGGACGCGATGGTGGTCGCGTCGATGATGTAGAAGCGGATCTTGTTTTCGGCGATGTACGCCTTGACCTCGTTCGGCAGGTGCGCGTCGAGCTCGTCGGCGCTCCACTGGCAGTCGAGCAGGAACGTGCCGCCCGGCTTGACGTCCTGCACGATGCGGTAGCCCTTTAATATATAGGAAGAGTTGTGGCAGGCGACGAAGTCCGCCTTGGTGATGTAGTACGGGCTCTTGATGGGCTTATCACCGAACCGCAGGTGCGAGATGGTCACGCCGCCGGTCTTCTTCGAGTCGTACTGGAAGTACGCCTGAATGTACTTGTCGGTGTGGTCGCCGATGATCTTGATGGAGTTCTTGTTCGCGCCGACCGTACCGTCGCCGCCAAGCCCCCAGAACTTGCAGGAGATGGTTCCCGCCGGGGCGGTATCGACGCCGGTGCGTTCCGGCAGGGAAAGCCCGGTCAGATCGTCGACGATGCCGATGGTGAAGTTGCCCTTCGGCGTATCCAGCGCGAGGTTGTCGTACACGGCGACGATGGACGCCGGGGTGGTGTCCTTCGAGCCGAGACCGTAGCGACCGCCGACGACCGTGACGTCCGTCCGACCGGTGCGGTTGAGCGCCGCGACCACGTCGAGGTAGAGCGGTTCGCCGAGGGAGCCGGGTTCCTTCGTGCGGTCGAGCACGGCGACCTTTTTGACCGTCGCGGGGATCGCCTCGGACAGCTTTTCCGCCACGAACGGACGGTACAGACGCACCTTGACAAGACCGACCTTCTCGCCCTTCGCGTTCAGGTAGTCGATGACCTCCTCGGTCACGTCGCAGACGGAACCCATCGCGACGATGACCCGTTCCGCGTCCGGCGCGCCGTAGTAGTTGAACAGACCGTAGTTCGTGCCGAGCTTCTCGTTGACCTTCGCCATATACTCCTCGACGACGGAGGGAATGGCGTCGTAGTACGGGTTGCAGGCTTCGCGGTGCTGGAAGAAGATGTCGCCGTTCTCCGCCGAGCCGCGCAGGACCGGATGCTCCGGATTGAGCGCACGGGCGCGGAACGCACGGACGGCGTCCATATCCACCATTTCCTTGAGGTCCTCGTAATCCCACGCTTCGATCTTCTGGATCTCATGGGAGGTCCGGAAGCCGTCGAAGAAGTTCAGGAACGGGACGCGACCCTTGATCGTCGAAAGATGCGCCACGGCGCCGAGGTCCATGATCTCCTGCTGGTTGGACTCCGCCATCATCGCGAAACCGGTCTGCCGGCAGGCGTAGACGTCGGAATGGTCCCCGAAAATGTTGAGCGCATGGGACGCGACGCAGCGGGCGGAAACGTGGATGACGCAGGGGAGCAGTTCGCCCGCGATCTTGTACATATTCGGGATCATCAGCAGAAGTCCCTGCGAAGCGGTGTAGGTCGTCGTCAGCGCACCGGCGGCGAGGGAGCCGTGAACGGCGCCGGCGGCGCCGCCTTCGGACTGCATCTCCGTGATCCGCACGCGGTCGCCGAAGATGTTGCGGGCGGGTTCGCCGAAGATGTTCTTATCCGTCGCGGACCAGGTGTCCGTCACCTCCGCCATCGGACTTGACGGCGTGATCGGGTAGATGGCGGCAACTTCCGTGAACGCATAGGATACGTGCGCGGCGGCGGTGTTGCCGTCCATGGAAATCTTTTTTCTTTCCAATTTTGCCATTTGCTTATGCCTCCTGTTTCTATCTTCATTCTATCATATCACTTTTTTCGCTTTCTGTAAAGGTCTAACGGCAAATTTTTTTGCATTTTTTTCGATTTTCCGGTCGGAAATTTCCGGCACGCGGAAAGAATTTCGCAAAAAATTTCCAAACGTTCACAATTTGCCCTTGAAAAGCGGGAGACAATGTGTTAATATAGAAAAGAATATCGGCAAGCGAGAGGAGGCGGACCGCGATGGAAAACAAGGAGACCGACCCCGGCAGATCCCGTCACCGCAAGAACCTTCCCGTGCAGACCGTCTATTCGACCGCCCTGCACGGCATCGACGGGCAGATCGTCACGGTCGAATCCTCCTGTGCGCCCTCCCCGGAGCATCGGCTGGAGATCATCGGGCTGCCGGACACGGCGGTCAAGGAATCCGCCGCCCGGGTGCGCTCCGCTGCGCGGAACCTCGACGTCAGCCTGCTTCCCGGCAAGCTGACCGTCAACCTCGCTCCCGCGGACATCCGCAAGGAGGGCACGGTCTACGACCTGCCGATCCTGCTTTCCCTCATTGATGGAAAGGAGTATGCGGGCAAGGACCTTTCGGACGCCGTGTTCGTCGGCGAACTCTCCCTTTCCGGGGATCTGCGTCCGATCTCCGGCGCCCTGCCGATGGCGATCGCCGCCGCGAAGAGCGGGTTCCGCCGGTTCTTCTGCCCGGTGCAGAATGCGGCCGAAGCGTCGGCTGCGCCCGGCATCACGGTCTATCCGCTGCAGTCGGTGTCGGAGCTGTTTTCCTATATCAACGACGAAAAGAGCATCCTCCCGCTGGCATTTCCCGGTTCGGAATTCCTGCACCGTGCGTATGAAAACGCGCCGGATTTTTCGGAGATCAAGGGGCAGGAAACCGCGAAAAAGGCGCTCGAAGTCGCCGCCGCGGGGATGCACAACACGCTTCTGATCGGTCCGCCGGGTTCGGGCAAGAGTATGCTCGCGTCCCGCCTGCCGTACATCCTTCCCCCGCTGACCTTCGAGGAATCGCTGGAGACCTCGCAGATCTATTCGGTCGCGGGGCTGACCGATCAGCTTTCTCCCCTGCTCTCCCGCCGACCGTTCCGTGCGCCGCACCATACCATCTCCTCCGCCGCCCTTGTCGGCGGCGGGACGCACGTTCAGCCGGGCGAGATCTCCTTCGCGCACAACGGCGTCCTGTTCCTCGACGAATTTCCGGAGTTCGAGCAAAAGGCGCTGGAAACCATGCGCCAACCGCTCGAGGACCGTTCGGTCACGATCTCCCGCGTTTCCGGGACCGCAACGTTCCCCTGCTCGTTCATGCTTATCTGCGCCATGAACCCCTGCCCGTGCGGGTATTACGGGCACCCGTCCCGCCCCTGCACCTGCTCGCCGAAGGCGCGGCAGGCCTACCTCGCAAAAATTTCCGGACCGATGCTCGACCGGATCGACATCCAGGTCGAAGTCGGCGCGTTGGACTTTTCCGATCTCGACACCGCCGTCGCCGCCGAATCCAGCGAGCAGATCCGTGCCCGCGTCAAGAAGGCGCGCAACTTCGCGCTTGCGCGGTTTGACGGTCAACTCCTGCGCAACGGTTCCCCGCTGACCGCCAACGCCTTCATGGAGCCGCAGCAGGTCGAAACCTTCTGCGTGCTGGACGCGGACGCACGGGAATTGCTGCGGCAGGCGTTCGACCGGCTCGGGCTTTCGGCGCGTGGCTACACCCGCCTGCTGAAGGTGGCGCGGACCGTCGCGGACTTCGAGGAATCGGAGGTCATCAACCGCCTGCACGTCGCGACCGCCATCCGGCTGCGCAGCCTCGACCACAAGTACTTCGGCACCGCCTGACGTCTTCGCGCAGAAAGCGCATAAAGATATTCCACACCGGAGTTTACATAACCGTCGCCCGAAAATGTGGATAACTCTGTGGAAAAGTGGATAACTTTCCCCGAAAACCCAGGAAATACAAGCATTCGACAGGAAAGTTTTCCACATCGTGTCCGAAAACTATGTGGAAAAGTCCGTTCCATAATCTTTACGGTTTTGAAATTATGTCACCTGCCCCGGATCCCGGCGGGGCGGAAAGCGAGGGGTGTCCATGCAGGACGAGGAATATTCCGGCGGCTACGCCGCTCCGTCGAAGGGCTATCGGATCGTGAAGGGGATCTTCAAGGGCGTGCTGTACGGCGCGTCCGCTCTGGTCTGGATCCTGGTCTTTTACGTTCTGATCTCCACGCGGGAGTCCAAACTGATGGACCGAATGCGCTTCACGTCCGAAACGCAGTCCCTCGCGGAGGACGAGGACTTTCGGCTCTATAAGCTCAACGGTGCGTACATGAGTTATAAAGCCCGCATCGAACTCGGCGACGTCTTTTACGCCAAGGAGACCGAAGAACTCGAACTGAGCGTCAAATACAACAAGCAGTTGACCGACGGCGGGGAAGGCGGCGTCCTGTACGTCCTGACCGACCAGGACGGGAACGAATACCCGATCGTCTCGCTGGAGACCGACGAGATCGGGCGCTACGGCTATGCGCGCATCTGCTTCGACGGGGTGGTCCTGCCGATCAAGGACACGGGGAGCGGACCCGTCGAAACGGAAGGCGACCCCGTCCGGCTGACGATCTCGCTCTACCGCGAAAGCGACGGGCAGCCGCTCGACACCCGCATCAGCGACGACCGCACGCAGGAGCTCAACGACGCCTCGTTCTGCATCTACGACAGCGGCGACACAGAGAAAAGTTCCTTCATCAGCCGTGTCAAGTACGACGATTGACCGACGTCCGATCATTATGAAAAAAGGAGAAATTGCCCATGAAAACCGATAACATCCGCATCAAACGGAAAAATTCCGACTTTCTGCTGTATGGGTTTCTATACCTGCTGCTGATGATCGTCGGGATCTTTCTGACAGGGCTGCCGTTCCTGTCCTTCGCGCCGAACGGAAGCGGTGCGCGGATCTTCCTGACCGTGCTCGGCGTGCTGTGCATCGGCGCGGGCGGCACGCTGTACGGAATGCTGCTCTACCGTGGACTTTGCCCGCTGGACGCGCTCGTCATCACGAACAAGGGGCTGACCGATCACCTCGTCGGCGGTCGCGAAGGCGTGTATATCGAATGGACCAACGTTTCCTCCATGAAGATCTACGGGCTGAGCAAATCGCCGATGCTGGGGCTTTCTCTGGAAAACAACGAAAGCTACCTTTCCCACCTCAGCGGGCGGGACGAACGCCTCGCACGGTCGAACCTCGACGTCGGTATGCCGATCGTTTCCATCGCGCAGCGGGACGTTTTCCTGCCGATCGGGGAACTCAAAAACCTGTTTTCCCGCATGATCAAGGGTGCGATCTCCTGGGAAAACTACAGCACGCAGGGCAAAAAGCCTTCCAAACCGACCGAACCGCAGACCGCTCCGTCGGAGACCCCGAAACAGGTCCGCACAAAGCCGGTCGATCCGCAGCCGGATTTTTCGCAGCCGGATTTTTCGCAACCGACGTTTGCACAGCCGGATTTTTCGCAACCGGACTTCTTAAAGCAGGAATTCCCGGAGCCGGACTTCTTAAAGCAGGAGTCCCCACAGCAGGAATTTGCAAAGCAGGCGTTTACGCTGTCGGATCTTTCGCAGCCGACGTTTGCACAGCCGGACTTTTCGCAGCCGGAACCGCAGCAGTCGTCCGCCGACGAATTCCGCCCGATCCGCACGCAGGACGCCCCGACGCGCTCCTTCTCCCCGGTGGAGCCGCCGAAGGACGAATTCCTGTTTGAAACGCTTTCGGACGACGAGATCACCCTCCCGTCCGAGCCTCCCGTGCAGCCCGCAAAACCCAAAAACAACGATTCGCAAGAGGAGATCGTCCTTCTGGACATCGATAACGACTGATATGAAACGCATTCTGACCGTTCAAGACATTTCCTGCGTCGGGAAATGCTCCGGCACCGTGGCGGTGCCGGTGATCTCCGCGTTCGGCGCGGAGACCTGCCTTCTTCCGACCGCCGTGCTTTCCACGCACACCGCTTTTTCCGGCTTTACATTCTGCGACCTGACCGACGAGATCCCGAAGATCGAAGCGCATTGGAAGCAGGAAAAACTGACCTTCGACGCGTTCTACAGCGGCTACCTCGGCTCGATCCGCCAGGTGCAGATGGTACGGGAGCTGTTCACCTCCATGAAGCGGGGCGGGCAGGACCTGATCTTCGTCGATCCGGTCATGGCGGACAACGGCAAGCTGTACGCCGGGTTCACGCCGGAATTTGCCGCCCAGATGCGGACGCTCTGCGGGGATTCCGACCTGATGCTCCCGAACCTGACCGAAGCGTACTTCCTGCTCGGCAAAGGCGACCGGTACCGCCCGGACCTCAACCGTTCCGAACTGGAGGACCTGCTCAAGGAGCTGGCGGAGACCGGCGCAAAGCAGGTCATGCTGACCGGTGCGGAACTGAAGGAGGGGCGCATCGGCGCTCTGCTGTACGACGCCGCGAGCGGCAGTTTCGACCTCGCGGAGACGGAGAAGATCCCCGCCCGGTTCCACGGGACGGGCGACCTGTTCGCGTCGGCGGTGCTCGGCGCGATGCTCTTCGG
>CANQVQ010000007.1 GCA_947627335.1 uncultured Clostridia bacterium
GGATTTTCCGCCGCCGTTGGCCCCGACGATGGCTACCGTCTCGCCCTTATGGATGGTCAGGTCGATATGCTTCAGCACCATGCGGTCGCTTCCCGGATAGGAAAACGAGACGTTCCGCAGTTCGATGCGGTGTCCCTGCCGACGTTCGGGGACCGCGCCCTCCGGCAAAGTCGGGCGAATGGTTTTTTTCTCCCGCATGAACAGGATCATGTTGTCGATGAACAGCGTACCCTCATAGATCGACCCGATCGTCGTCAGCACGGTCGCGACCGCGGTGGACACCGCGTTGAGCGCACCCGTGTAGATCGTGTAGCCCTCGATCTGCCCGATATTGCTCGCGATGATGAAGAACAGCACGCAGTTGACCACGACCGTCAGAAACCCGAGCGAGAGGTTCCACGCCGTTTCCTTGTATACCAACCGCTTCAGCCCCTTGAAGTAGCGGGCAAAGACCCCCTTGTACCGCCCGATGAACAGATCGGACAGGTCGAACAGCCGCAGTTCCTTGACGAGGTCCTTGTTGACCATCAGGTCGCTGTAATAGTTCATCTGCCGGCGGTCCTTGCTTTTCCGCCGCACATAGAGGAACTTTTGCCGGCGGAAATAGAACCCCACGAGCGCCGTCGCGACCGACAGCAGGATAAACAGAAGCGCGAACGCCGAGGCGTACCACGCCAGCCGAAAGATCAGTCCGCCGAGCACGACGAGGTAGCTGGTCATCGTGATGATCTGGCTGACCATGCCGAACGTGCTGTTGACGATCGTGACCGGGCGGGTCCCCGCCTCCCGGCTCGCGTTCTCCAGCCGTTCGTAGAATTCCGGCTGGTCGAAGGACGCCAGATCGACCTCCTTCGCCTTCTCCATGATCTTCACCCGGACATGGTTGGTGACCAGTTCGCCGGAAATGTTCATGACGACTTTATAGACGTCGTTCACGAGGAAATACAGGAACGTGTACCCGAATTGCAGCAGCAGCGGCACCCAGAGGTCCACGGTCGGGTCGTTCAGCCGTTCGACGATGCGCCCGAGCAGGTGCGCGGAGATGAACGTCCCCGCCACCGGCATGAATCCGTTGAACAACGCCATGAAACTCATGACGAACAGCAGCGCCGGACGCGCTTCCCACACCAGCCGAAAGATGTACAGCAAACGCGAAAACACCCCGCCTACGACCGTTCGCAGGTAAGCCGGTACCTCGCGCAGACGTTTCGGCTTCGGGGCTTCATTTTCTCGTACAGACCGTCCGGTCCGCCCGGACCTCTGCCGGGACCGGGTCCCATGTTCATTTCCGTACCTCCTTTCGGGCTTCCGTTTGAAAAGCAGCAAAGCGTGGGGGGACATAACCTCGGGGGACAAACACGATCACGGCGGCGGTGCTTCGCGCCGCCTTGCTCCGCGTTTTTCCCCCAAGTACCCCTTTTTCGTCGAAAAACGGCTCGGCTTGCGCCACTTCTGACGCCGCCATCGCCGTTTTTCTCTCAAGGAGCCCCTCCGGCGGTACACGCCCGCCTGCGGGGCGGTATTTTGATTGTATTTTGCTTTGGCGATCAGCGTTTTTCGCCTTATCTCTTCTTGAATTTCGAGAAGAAGGAGCTCTTCTTCGCGTAATGTCCGTCCTCACAAAGCTGTCCGAAAGCGGCGAGGGCGTCCTTCTGCTTCTTATCAAGTCCACGCGGGACTTCGACGTCCACCGTCACGAGCAGGTTGCCCCGCCCCTTGCCGTCGAGCGTCTGTGTACCTTTCCCCTTCAGACTGAAGGTCGTGCCGGACTGCGTCCCCTCCGGGATCGTCAGTTCCACCTGCCCGTCGAGCGTCGGCACCGTCACCTTCGCGCCCAGCGCCGCTTCGACGAACGTGATCGGCAGGGTGCAGAGCAGGTCGAACCCGTTCCGCCGGAACACGTCGTGCGGACGGACGGTCACGTCGACGACGAGGTCGCCCGCGCTCCCGCCGTTGGTCCCGGCGTTCCCCTGTCCGCGCACGGACACCCGCATCCCGTCGCTGATGCCGCCCGGAATGTTGATCTCGAGCACTTTGTTCCGCCGCTGCAAGCCGGTCCCCCGACAGTCCTTGCAGGGGTTCTTGATGATCTTTCCCTTGCCCTTGCAGGCGTCGCACGCCTGCGTGGACTGCATATAGCCGAACGGCGTGCGCTGCTGCACCGTGACCTGTCCGCGACCGCCGCACTTCGGGCAGTTCTCCACGCCCGTGCCGCCGCTGCCGGAGCAGGTCGGGCAGGCTTCCACCCGTGCGTAGCGGATCTCCTTCTTGCAGCCGAACGCGGCTTCCTCAAAGGAGACCGTGACGCGGGCGGAAATATCGTCGCCCCGGCGCGGACCGCGTGAACTCCGGGACCGTCCGCCGCCACCGCCGAACATCCCGCCGAACAGGTCGCCGAACAGGTCCCCGACGTCGAACCCCTCCGAAAAGCCGCCGAACCCCTCGAAACCGCCGAATCCGCCGCCGGCGGACGGGTCCAGCCCCGCCCAGCCGTACTGGTCGTAACGGGAGCGCTTCTCCGGGTCGGAAAGCACGGAATACGCCTCGTTGATCTCCTTGAAGCGAGCTTCCGCGGCCTTGTCGCCGGGATTCGCGTCCGGGTGGTACTGCTTGGCGAGTTTATAGAAGGCTTTTTTGATTTCGCTGTCCGAGGCGCCCTTTTTTAATCCGAGCACCTCGTAGCAATCCCGTTTCTGTTCTGCCATGATCCTATCCCATTTCCCACGGATTTTTGACCGGAAAACCAACATACGGGAGGGACCCCTCCCGTATGCAGCGCCCCGCTATGCGGTTTTAGTTGGATTTATCCGTGAAGTCCGCGTCGTAGACCGTGCCGTCGTCGCCCGGGTTGCCGCCGTCGTTCCCGCCGGGGTTTCCGCCGCCCGCACCCTGGTCGCCGCCCGGCTGCTGGTAGAGCTTGGAGGACAGCGTATACATCGCCTTTTCGAGCGCGTCCGTGTCCGCCTTGATCTGGTCGAACGAGCCGTTCTTGAGCGTTTCTTCGAGCTTCGTGATAGCTTCCTGCACCGGCGCCTTGTCCGCGTCGGTCAGCTTGTCGCCCGCTTCCTCCATGACCTTGCGGCAGGAGAAGATCGTGCTTTCCGCACGGTTGCGGGTCTCCGCGTTTTCCTTCTGCCGGCGGTCCTCCTCCGCGTGCATTTCCGCGTCCTTGACCGCACGGTCGATGTCCTCCTTGGACATATTGGTGGAGGACTGGATGGTGATGTGCTGTTCCTTGCCGGTGCCTTTGTCCTTCGCCGTGACGTTGACGATGCCGTTCGCGTCGATGTCGAAGGTGACTTCGATCTGCGGCACGCCGCGTGGCGCCGGAGAAATGCCGTCGAGCACGAACCGACCGAGCGTCGTGTTGTTCGCCGCCATCTCGCGTTCGCCCTGCAGGACGTGGATCTCGACCGAGGTCTGCCCGTCCGCCGCGGTGGTGTAGGTCTGGCTCTTGGACACCGGGATGGTGGTGTTGCGGTCGATAATCTTGTTGAACACGCCGCCGAGCGTTTCGATCCCGAGGGACAGCGGCGTGACGTCCAGCAGCAGCAGGTCCTTCACGTCGCCGCCGAGCACACCGCCCTGGATCGCGGCGCCGACCGCGACGCATTCGTCCGGGTTGATGCCCTTGAACGGCTCCTTGCCGGTGAAATCCTTGACCGCATCGACGACGGCGGGGATCCGCGTCGAACCGCCGACGAGCAGCACCTTATTGATCTGCCCGACGTTCAGCCCCGCGTCGGAAAGCGCCTTGCGCATCGGTTCGATGGTCCGCTTGACGAGGTCGGCGGTCAGTTCGTTGAACTTCGCACGCGTCAGCGTCGCCGAGAAGTGCTTCGGACCGGACGCGTCCGCCGTCAGGAACGGCAGGTTGATCTCGGTGCTCATAACGCCGGAAAGCTCGATCTTCGCCTTTTCCGCCGCTTCCTTGAGCCGCTGCATCGCCATATTGTCGCCGTGGATGTCGATGCCGGTCTCCGACTTGAAGGTGCCGGCGATCCACTCCATGACGCGTTCGTCGAAGTCGTCGCCGCCGAGATGCGTGTCGCCGTTGGTGGCGAGCACCTCGAACACGCCGTCCGAGATCTCCAGCAGGGAAACGTCGAACGTGCCGCCGCCGAGGTCGTAGATCAGGATCTTCTGGTCCGTCGCGTCCTTATCGAGCCCGTAAGCGAGCGCCGCCGCCGTCGGCTCGTTGATGATGCGCTTGACGTCGAGCCCGGCGATCTTGCCGGCGTCCTTGGTCGCCTGGCGCTGCGCGTCGGAGAAGTACGCCGGGACCGTGATGACCGCATCGGTCACTTTCGTGCCGAGGTAGCTTTCCGCGTCCGCCTTGAGCTTCTGGAGGATCATGGCGCTGATCTCCTGCGGCGTATACGCCTTCCCGTCGATCTCGATCTTTTTGGTCGTGCCCATCGAACGCTTGATGGAGCTGATCGTGCGGTCCGGGTTGGTGATCGCCTGCCGCTTCGCGACCTGCCCGACCATTCTTTCGCCGTTCTTGGCGAACGCGACGACGGACGGCGTCGTGCGGTTGCCCTCCGCGTTGGCGATGACGGTCGGCTCGCCGCCTTCGTACACCGCAACGCAGCTATTGGTCGTACCGAGGTCGATCCCGATGATTTTTCCCATAAATGATTCCTTCTTTCTGATAATAAACGGTTGTCGGTTCTTTTTTAGGATTCCCGCGTCAATTCGCGACCTTCACCATCGCGTGCCGCAGCACCTTGTCCCCCCGCATATAGCCCTTCTGGAAGGTCTGCACGACGACGTTTTCGCCGACGTCGGGGTTCTCCTCGTGCATGATGGCGTTGTGGAAGTTCGGGTCGAACGTCGCGCCGTCGCTCTGCATCTCCGTGATGCCGAGCTTGGCAAGAATATCGTTCTGCTGCTTGACGAGCGCCTGGATGCCCTTGTCGTCCGGCGCAAACTGCAGCGCCTGCGCCATGCTGTCGAGCAGCGGCAGGAACGCCGTCAATGCGTCCGCATACGCGGCGGTGTAGCTTTCCGCCTTTTCCTTTTCGCTCCGCTTGCGGAAGTTTTCGTACTCCGCGTACAGGCGCAGGTATTGGTCGTTCTTTTCGTCCAGCTTCGCCCGGAGAGCTTCCATTTCCTTCTGTTCGCGGTGGGAGGGCTTCTTTTCCTTTTCCTTCTTTTCCTTTTCCGGCTTGGCGTCCGGCTTTTCCTGCGGTTCGGACTGCTCCGCCGCTCCCGGCGTCTCCGGGATCCGTTCGTCTTTATTTTCCGGTTCCTTTTCCGTCGTCTGCATACGGACTGTCGCTCCTTTCCTGCAATACGCCGCCCGGCGATTCCGCCGGACCGATCTGCTCCGCCAAACCGGACGCGAAATAGTCCAGCGAGGCGACGACCTTCTTATAATCCATTCGCTGCGGACCGATGACGCCGATGGCGCCGACGACCTGCCCGTTGACCGTGATGGGGTGGAAAACGAACCCGGTATCCGGCGGGGCGAGATCGCCTTTTTCCTCGTCGCCTAAGATCACGCTGGTCTGCCCGGGGACCGCCCGCTTCATCAGGTCCGCGAACCTTTGCCGCTCCTCGAACAGCGCAAGGATGCTCTGGAACTTCGCCGCGTCCATGAATTCCGGGTAGGACAGCAGCTTGTTGACCCCTTCGATATGCACCTTTTCCCGGTCGTAGGAACCGAGCATCTCGTGTACCACCCGCAAAACCGTCGTCGCAAGCGCACGCTGTTCGCCCATATGCTCCTCGAACGAGAGGATCGCGGGCAGATTGATCTGCTCGGCGGAAAGCCCGGCGAGCGCCGCATTGAGGGACGCCTTGGTGCGTTCCAGCTGCTCCTGCGTGATCGGGTTCATCAGCTTGACGTGCCGGTTGCGAATGGACCCGTCCCGGCAGATCATGATCAGCAGGAAGCTGCTTTCGTCGACGAAAACCGTCTCGTACCGCTCCACGACGCCGCTCCCCCCGCCGAGGAAGGCGAAGGTCGCGTAGTTGGTGATGTTCCCGATGGCTTTCGCCGCCTCGTCCATCATCCGCCCGACCTCGACGAGCTTGTTGCTCATGACCTCGTCGAGCACTTCGAGTTCCTCCATGCCGAGGAAGTAGCGCTCCATGAGGCTTTCGACGTAGGTGCGGTAGCCCTGCGGGGTCGGCACCCGACCGGCGGACGTGTGCGGTTGTTCGAGGTACCCCATATTCTCGAGGTCGTTCATCTCGCTGCGGATCGTCGCGCTCGACAGGTTGAACTCCGTCAGGGACTTGGAACCGACCGGGTCGCCGGTGCGGATATACGCGTCGATGACGGATTTCAGGATCGCCTTCTTGCGCTCGGAAAGCTCCATGCGGTACCCCCCTCCTTTCGCCGGGCGTTAGCACTCAAACGCCTCAAGTGCCAATCTTGCCTTTATTATACCCCTTTTTTGCGTCTTGTCAAGAGGATTGCCAAAATTATTTTGTAAACAAATCGTTTCTTTTTCGTGAACGAACGCTGAAAACCCTTGCAAAAAGCGGATTTTGCGGGGTTTTGCCCGCTGGCAAATGGAAAAGCAGATTGCCAAAAGACTTGCGAAAACGCAAAAAAAGAGGTATACTATCCAAAAAGCCCGGTGAAGCCGGTGAAACCGGTGAAACCGGCGAAACGAAAGGAGGCGTTCCCCTATGGAGCAACCGAAAAAACAGCCGACGACGTTCGATCTCATTTACGAGCGGGTACGGCGCATCCCACGCGGGAAGGTCGCGAGCTACGGCCTGGTCGCCGCAGCGGCGGGAAATCCGCGCTGGGCGCGGGTGGTCGGCTACGCCCTGCACGCGAACCCCTGCCCGGAGGAGATCCCCTGCCACCGCGTCGTCACCAAAGCGGGTGCGGTCGCGCCCGGATACGCGTTCGGCGGCGCGGGCGTACAGCGCCGTCTGCTCGAAGAGGAGGGCGTGCGGTTCCTGCCGGACGGCAACGTCGATCTCGCCGCCTGCGGCTGCACGCTGCGCGACCTGCTGTAAACGCACTTCCTTTTTTGTGCGCAAAAAAACGCCGTCGGAGCACTTTTCGGCTTCGACAGCGTTTTATTGATATTTGAAAATGGCGTTACTGCGGGTCGTCCGACCAAACGTCGTCGTCCATGCGCTTCCCGCCCCCGGTGAACAGCAGCAGCACGATGTCCAGCACCGCCTCGACGATCAGCGAGATCGCCGCCAACTGCCAGAGCGTCTCCGCCGTTTCAAACGGGTAGAACAGCAGCAGCCCCGCGAACACGAGCGCCGCAAGCGCGCCGAGCACGGACAGGAACCAGAACCGCACCTTCAACCGCAGCAGATCGACCGTCTGCTGGATCTTTATGATGCCCGCGATCAGGATGACCAGCCCGTACACCCGCGCAAGCTGCTTAAAGACATCTGCAAGAACGCCGGTATAGAACGTCAGACAGCATCCGGCGAGCAGCATCAGCAGTCCCTTGGTCAGGTTTTGCTCCAACACCGCCTGCATCGGCTCCGTGCGGAAATACTGCACCGCGCAGTACGCGCCGCAGAGCAACAGCACGATCCCGATCCCCTTGAAGATCACGTCCGTCAGCCCCTCCGGGTTGATAAGCAGCAGGATCCCGACGACCAGCTCCAGGATCCCGGACAGAATGGTTTTTCCGTTTCGTCTCAAATACCGCATTTCCATTTCCTCCCGTTGGCTTTTTTCTTAAGTATAGCACATCTTTCCGCCGATTGCAACCCCTTTTTCGCCGTTTTGGAGGAAATCACACGAGACACCGAAAAGCCCTCGGTTGACCGTCGGAAAACGGCATACCCGTCATTACGCCCTGCTCCCGAAAAACGCGTCCACCCGTGCGCAAAGCTCCCCGAATCGCTCCGTCTGCCGAAGCGGTTCGAGCGGTTCGGACGACAGCTTCGTCCGCACTTTCTTTTCGATGACCGCCACGGACAGCGTCGAACGGACCGCCGTCTCCCGCACAAGCGGCGAATCCGCCAGCGCCTTCCGTTCGACCGTGCCGTCCGCACAGTACCCGACCAGCCGCAGATCATACGAAACGTCCCGTTCCACGCTCTCCATCGCGTGTGCGGCGTCCCCGACCGCCAGATACGCCTGCGCGAGCAGAAGGAAGCAGTCCCCGGAGTCGAAATCCTGATACGGCGGATGCACCCCGTCCGGGAAAGCGGCGTCCAGCATTTTCAGAAATGTTTCATATACCGCGACCGCCTCCGCGTATCGACCCGACCCGTAACACGCCTTTCCCATTCGGATTACGCTGTCCGCGAGTGATTGCAGGACGTAATCGATTTCACTGCACAGACAGACCCTCGCATATGCGGCGTCCCCTTGCGCCGCGTAGACTCTTTCGAGGTTGGAAAACAGCGTAAAATCCGTTCGTTCGGGAAATTTCTGCGCCTCCGCGAACGCAAGACCATAATTCCCCCGCGAAGCGTACAGGAGCAGCAGCACCTGATGCGCCCGCATAATCACCGACGGTTCCTTTGAACAGGCGAGCAGCAGTTTTGCCTGCCGGACCGTTTCGTCAGCGATTTCCGGCGCCCGCTCGGGGTCGTACAAGTCTCCGTTTTCAGGGAGTGACAGCGAAAGCCCGCACTCCATGCAGGCGTTCAAAAGAACGCAGTTGCTCGGATAGTTCTTCAGCCCCGCCGTCAGGCGGTCGTAGAAGCGGAAATGTGCGTCGGGCTTACCGTATTCCAGCAAAGCGCAAGCGTCCCGAATCATTTCCTTCACCCGGTCGCTTTCGTCCGTCCCTTCCAGCCCAAACAGCACGTCCGTGCTTACGCCGAAGACATTCGCGAGCGGTACGACCTGCGAGATGTCCGGCAACCCGTTTCCGTTCTCCCATTTTGAAATCGCCTGTGCGCTGACGTTCAGCCGTTCCGCCAGTTCCTCCTGCGTCCATTTCCGCTCTCCGCGCAGCCGTTTGACGTTTTTTCCGATGGTTTCCATTTCGGGTTCTCCTTTTCTCGGTCTTTGTCTTGTCTGCCCTTATGATACACCGTTTCCGTCCGTTTCGGAAGCGACGCAAAAGAAAGTCCCGCGCAACGGAGCGTTGCGCCGTTGCCACGCAAAAAATCCCCGCCTTGCGGCGAGGATCTTTCGAGCGGACGGTCAGCCGTCCGTTTCCTCCACGATCTCGGCGTCCACGACGTTCTTGCGGACGCTTTCGATGCCGTTCTTGCAGCCCGGCTTGGCGGAATACCCCTCGCTCGCGGCGATCGGCTCGCCGTTCTTGGCTTTCAGGCGGAAGCGGTATTCGCCCTTCTTATCCAGATAGATCTCAAACTTCGGATGCTTCTCCTCCGCGAAACCTTCCACGGTCTGGTCCTCCACGTTCGCGATCGGCGCGTTCCGCATCACGCTTTCGATGCTGTTCTTGCAGCTTGCGAGCGTGCTGAACACCTCTCCGCCGGTGGCGATGACCTCCCCATTCCCTGCCTTCAGACTGAAGGTATACCCGGTTTTCGTTTGCTTGATCAGAAACTTTCCCATTTTGTAATCCTTCCTTTCTGTTTTTCCTGCCTGGCGCAGTTTCTATGTTCAGTATAGCACCGTCCGCCCCGCAAGTCAAGCCCTTTTTCGGCAAATTGCCGGTTTTTCGGTCATATTTTGCGGTTTCCTTTGACGACGTCGGCGACGTCGCTGATCGTCACGAAGGCGTTCGGGTCGATCTCCAGGACCAGATCCCGCATTTTCGAGATTTGAAAGCGGTTCACGACGAAGTAAACGATGGTTTTCTCGGCGTTTGAATACCCGCCGACGGCGGCGATCTTGGTCGTGCCGCAGGCGAACGCCTCCGTCAGCGCACGGCTGACCTCCTGCGGTTTATCGGTGACGATCATCACTTCCTTGGAGCGGTCGAAACCCTCGACGATGAAGTCGATCGTTTTCAGCCCCGCCGCGTAGGTCACGATCGAGTACAGCGGCAAAATCCAGCTTTGCATGACGAACCCGCAGACGACGTACAGCAGCACGTTGTAGGTCATCACGAACGTGCCGACCGTGACGTTCAGCCGCCGGGCAAAGATCACGGCCATGACCTCGATCCCGTCGATCGCCCCGCCGTAACGGATGGTCAGTCCGCTCCCCACGCCCGAGATCACGCCGCCGAACAGGGCGCAGAGCAGTAGATCCTGCCCGGCGAGCGGAGACGCGACGCTCACGTCGATCGGGAGAACGTCGGTGATCAGCCAGGAAACCGCCGAATAGACGGCGACCGCGAAAAGCGAATAAACGGTAAAGACCGCCCCCTGCTTTTTCAGCCCGAAGAGGAAAAGCGGAGCATTCAAAAGCAGCAGGAACACGGGCAGGGACAGGCTTTCCGGCGTGACCTGCGAGAGCAGGATGGACGTCCCCGAGATCCCGCTGTCGTAAAGGTTCACGGGAGCCAGAAAGACCGTCACGCCGAACGCGTTGACGCACCCGGCGCAGAACAGGAAGAAGAAATTTTTGAACCGCAGCGCCTTCAGGTTATGGCGAATGGGGCTGTTTTCCCCGCTGCGGGAGGTCGTGTCGTTCATATTTGATCACCGTCGTTGAACGCATTATTCGTCGCATCGTATCAAGAGCATTATACGCGATTTTGTACGGAAAAGCAAGGGTCTTTCGGAAATTTTCAGTCCGCGGTTTGCCATTGAAATCCGCGTTCATTCTCAAAAAAGTAAAAAAAATACGAAAATGCCCAAAAATTTGCGCTTTCGGTATTGCATTTTTATGGAATTCATGCTATACTAAGACGAGCGGTACGAAAAAAACGCACCGCAGCACGCACACGGTTCCCTGGATTCGTTCGCACGACCGACCATGTGCGCATTTTTTATCACGGCTTTCCCGTTCGCATTTCTGTCCCCGATCCAATCCACGCGTCCCGCGCAAAGAACCGTTCCCGTTTTTTCGCCCGATCCGCCTAAAATTGTTTCGCAAAGGAAAAGAACTATGAGAAATCCGCTGATCCTCTATCAAACCATCGATTACCGGGATAACGAAACCTTTTCCCTCTACAAGGTCACGAAGGAAGGCGTCAACCACGTCTACCTCAAAAACAGCCATTGGAACGAAAACATGGAGATCGTCCTGCTGCTGCACGGCAAGGCGAAGCATTACATCGACGGCGAATGTATCGTCGCGGACGTCGGTCGCCCGGTCGTCATCAACTGCGAGTGCATCCACAGTCTGGTCATCGAAGGGGACGCGGAGGACGCGTCCGCCCTGATCCTGATGCTTTCACGCGACTTCCTCGACGCATTTTTCCCGGAATACCTCTCCGTTCGCTTCCGCAACGCGCCGGATACGGACTGCCGCGCCTGCCGGGAATTGCTGTTCCGCATCGCCGAATATACCTACGACGACCGGCAACCGTTCGACCATTTGTATGTGCGGGGCTTGCTTCTGCTGCTGCTTTTCCATCTCAGCAAGGACAGCGTCCGCCGCGACGGGATCGAAATGCAAAGGAAGGACGCCCTGCGGCTCAAGGGGATCCTCGCCTACATCGACGAGAACTTCCGCGAACCGCTCCGGCAGGAGACCGTCGCGAGCCGCTTCTTCTTTTCCCCGCAGTACTTCTCCCGCTATTTCCGCAAGTACACCGGGATGACCTTCACGCAATACCTGTCCGGTCGTCGGGTCCACGCCGCCCGCAAGGAGCTGCTGCAGACCCGCGATCTGGTCGTCGAGGTCGCTCTGCGGAGCGGATTCCCCGACGAGCGCAGCTTCATCAACGCCTTCAAGCGTCTTTACGGCGTCACGCCCGCGCAGTACCGCAAAAAGATCCTGCAGGATACCGGCTGAGGTCCGCAAAACGCAGACCGCTCCCCTGCCCGTGCCGGGCGGAGGAGCGGTTTTGATTTGTCGGTTCGTTTCGGAGGCGAAGCGACGGCGATGCAGTCGCGTTTGCCCCCGAACATCTTTACTTACTTCTTGCGGACATATTTCAGGCAGTCGAGCGTGACGGCGGTCAGAATGATGATGCCTTCAAACACGAACTGCAGGTTCGTATCGATCCCGAGGATCGTCAAAGCGTAGGTCAGGGAGGTGAAGATCAGCACGCCGACCACGACGCCGGAGATCTTCCCGATACCGCCGGTGAAGGACACACCGCCGACCACGCAGGCGGCGATCGCGTCCATATCCCAGCCCTGCCCGTAGGCGACCGAGCCGGAACCGACCATTCGGATACACTCCAGCCACGAGCCGGTCCCGTACAGGATCCCCGCGAGGATGAATGCGCCCAGCGTCACCAGGAATACGTTGATGCCGGAGACGGCCGCCGCTTCCGGGTTGCCGCCGACCGCGTACAGGTTCTTGCCGAACCGCGTCTTGTTCCAGATGAACCAGACGACCGCGATGGCCAAAGCCGCCCAGAGGATGATGGTCGGGAACCCGTGGACCTTCGGAACGATCATTTTCTGGAGCGACGGTTCGATCGCACCGAAGGAAACCCCCTTCGTCGCGTAGGAGACGATGCCGAAGATGATCAGCATATTCGACATGGTCGCGATGAACGGGTGCATCTTGAACTTCGCGGTGAAGAAGCCCGCGATCGAGGTGAACAGCGTGCAAAGCAGGATGCTGACGAGCAGCGCAAGCACCGCACGCGCCCCGATGGGAAGATTCGTGAAGTCGAACACATGACCGAACACCGCACCGGTGTTGATCCCCTGGTGCATGATGACGGTGGACGCGACCATGCCCATACCGACCATACGACCGATGGAGAGGTCGGTACCGGTCAGCAGGATCAGCCCGGCGACGCCGAGGGCGAGGAACATACGCGGGGACGCCTGCTGGAGGATGTTCATGATGTTCGTAAAGGTGACCAGCTGCGTGTTCTTCAGCGCCGGCGTCGCGATGGCGAGGGCGATGAAGATCAGCACGATGACGATGTACAGCCCGTTCCGGAGGAAAAACTCCTTGCAGTTGAACGTGTAGCGCCGGTTCTCGAACTTTTGCGCCTGCGCCTGCGCGAACGTGAATTTCGACATCCGCAGCAGGTCGATAAGGTGGTAAAAGTAGGCGAAGCACTCGTGCTGCCGATCCTTGATCTCCTGCAATGCCTGTCGGTGGACCATTTTCGCGTCGAACTTCCGGCTGCGGTAGACGTGCGCTTCGTCCTTGCGTTCCCGCTTGCGGTCCTCGCCGTCGGCGCCGCGGAGCGCTTCCATGGCGGAAACGTGCTCGTTTCGGATCGCTTCGAGCTTGGCTTTGTACTGCTCTTTTTCCGCCTTGCGTGCGTCGGCGCACGCCTGTTTGACCGGCTCGTAGACCTCCGCGCCGTAATGGGCTTCGAGGTATTCCTCCGCCTGCCGGATCAGCGCGTTGACCTGTTCGCGGTTTTTATCCTCGACCGCACGGGCCGCTTCGATCTGCCCGCGGTACTCCATGATGACACTTTCCTTTTCCGCCTTGGAAAGCAGCCGATTCTCCTTCGTGTTGCGAATGGCGTTCTTCAGCCGCAGCACCTCGGCGGTCCCTTCCGCACGCAGGGCGTCGATCTGCTTCTGGATCTCTCCGACGTAGTCGTCGATCGGCTTGCGCAGCGCCTCCTCGCGCTCGACGGAGAGCAGTTTACTCAACTCGCTCATTGATGACCATACCTTTCGTTGCATTTTTGACGTTTTTCGGAAAAACGCGTTCCAACAGCGATGCTCTCCCCTTTACAGGTACATCGCGCTCAGCTTCAAAAGCTCCTCCTGATTGGTTTCCTTCGTGTTCACGATCCCGCTCAGCCGTCCGCCGGACATCACGCCGATACGGTTGGTGATCCCGAGGATCTCCGGCATCTCCGAGGAAACGATGATGACGGTTTTCCCCTGCTTCGCCATGCGAATGATCAGGTCGTAGATCTCGTATTTCGCGCCCACGTCGATCCCGCGAGTGGGTTCGTCCATCATAAAGACGTTCGGTTCCCGCTCCAGCCATTTTCCGAAAATGACCTTCTGCTGGTTCCCGCCGGACAGGCTGGTGATCATGTCCTCCGGTCCCATGCACTTGGTGTGCATGACGGCGATCTCCTGCACGGTCGCCTTGGTCATTTTCCGTTCCGACAGGGCGGGACCGGCACGGTAGCGCTTCAGGTTGGCGATCGTCGTGTTGAACGTCAGGTTACCCTTCAGGAACAGACCGTTCGCCTTGCGTTCCTCGGTGATCATGGCGAACCCGTGGGTCATGGCTTCCTGCGCACTCGTGAAGTTCATCAGCTTGCCGTCGTAATAGACCCGACCGGACGCCCGTGTACGCACCCCGAAGATGGTTTCGAGCAGCTCCGTCCGCCCGGCGCCGACCAGTCCGTACAGCCCGAAGATCTCCCCACGGCGCACGTCGAACGAGACGTCGCGCAGATACGGCGCGAACTTCGTCGACAGGTGCTGCACGGAAAGCAGCGTTTCGCCCGGGGTGTTATCGACCGGCGGGAAGCGGTTGTCGAGCGAACGCCCGACCATGGCGGCGATCAGCTCGTTCATATTCGTTTCGCTTGTTTTCTTCGTCGCGACCAGCTTGCCGTCCCGCAGCACGGAGACTTCGTCGCAGATCTCGAAGATCTCGTCCATCTTATGCGAAATGTAGATCAGGGAAATGCCCTGGCTCTTCAGCTTGCGCATCATGTCGAACAGTTTGCGGACTTCCGGCTCCGTCAGGGACGAAGTCGGCTCGTCGAGCACGATGACCTTCGAGCGGTAGGAGATCGCTTTGGCGATCTCGCACATCTGCCGCTGGGAGACCGACATGGTCCGCATCGGTGCAGTCAGATTGACCGTGATCCCCAGGCTCCGAAACAGTTCGGCGGCTTCCTCGCGCATCCGGCGCTCGTCGATGACGCCGACCGCGTTGCGGGGGTAGCGCCCGAGGAACAAATTGTCCACCACGCTCCGCTCGAGACACTGATTCAGCTCCTGATGCACCATGGCGATGCCGTTCTTCAGCGCGTCCTTCGCCCCCGAAAAATTGACCGGCTTTCCCTCGAGAAAAATGTCCCCTTCGTCCCTTTGGTAGGTTCCGAACAGGCACTTCATCATCGTGGATTTTCCGGCACCGTTTTCCCCCATCAATCCCATCACGATCCCCCGTTTGAGATCCAGATCGATGTGGTCGAGCACTTTATTCCTACCGAACGATTTGGACATTCCCCGGATCGAGAGAATGGTATCCTTTTCCACGTTCCTTCCTCCATTTCCTACAGGGTTTTCAAAGAAGAGCCGCGGGAGGCGTTTCCCCCTCCCGCGACTCCGCGCAGTGCGTTACTGGCTCAGAATCGAGGTGTAGGCTGCCGCATTGTCCGTCTTGATCATGTTGATGGCGAATGCGTCATACTCGTCCGGATTTCCGAGACGGTTGGTGATGTTCGACTCCGTCTGCCCGTCGCCGCCGATGTATTCGACGTCGAGGTTGAGCAGATCGTCGTATTTTTGCAGGAGCGGCTGGTAGGTCGCGCTCAGGAAGTTATCCGCCGCATTGTAGATGTCGAGCCAGACCTTCTTGGTCGGATGCTCCTCCGCGTCGAGCTGCTTGGAGACAGGCTCGTAGATTTGCGTCGCGTCGGTGAACTGCTGATAGTTCTCCGCCGTGACCGCGAGGTTCAGCGCGTAGTAGGAACGCTCGCTCTCGACGTACTTGTAGTCGTCCGAGGTCAGCACGTTGCCCGCTTCGTCCGGCGTGCCGATGCCGGTGTCGATGTCCACGCCGTCAAGCGCGTTGCGCAGTACGCGAAGGGTCAGATACGCCTGCACGTCGGCGTGCTGGCTGATGGTTCCGCCGTAGCCTTCCGGGATCGCCGCGACCGCGTCGCTGTTCGCGTCGTAGCCGAACGTCGGGACGTTGTTGGCCTTCGACCAGGCGTTGAACATGGACATCCCCATCCCGTCGTTGTTGGAAACCACGACGTCGATATTGTCGCCGAAGGACGCGGACCAGGTGCTGAGGGCGTTGCCCGCCGTCGCGCCGTCCCACGTCGCACCGGCGGAATTCTTCATTTCCTGCGACGCGAGTTCGCGAACCGTAAAGGTTTTGTCGCCGATTGTGATCGAGCCGTCCTTGACCGCCGTCGCGGTGCCTTCGAGGTTCGAGCCGATCGGCGAGGAATTGGTCACGCCGTTTTCGGTCACGGCGGTGCCGAGCGCCTCGCGCACGCCTCTGGTTCTTGCGATGGAGTCGTTATGACCGATGTCGCCGATGGCGAGCACATAGCCGATGATGCCGTCCTCGTTGCGGTCAATATCCGCACCGTGCTTTTTAATGTATTCGACGATCATCTGCCCTTGCAGCTGAGCGCCCTGGTTGGCGTCGAATCCGACGTAATAGGTCTTGTCGTTGAATTGCAGCGCCTGCATATCCAGTTCGCCGGTCGTACTGTTGGAAGGCTGACGGTTAAACCAGATGACCGGTTTTTCCGCATTGCTCGTCGATCCGTTCCCGGAACAGCCTCCGAGGACGCACGTCAAAAGGACCATCGCGAGGAAAAGAGAGAGCGCTTTTTTCATGTTTTTTGCCTCCTTGTTGATCTGTTTACTTCATTGTACGCTCAATTTCCACAATGTGCCACCCATTTTTTGACTCAAAATTGTCGATTTTTTCAAATTTTTGTCTCCCGCCCGCCGTTTTGTCAGTGGACCGAACCGTGATACGGCGCCGACTTTGTTTGCCGCGGCGTGCCTTGCCGTTTTGAACGCGGACAGCCTTGTCAGCCAAGGCGAACCATTTTCAAAATCTTTATAGGCGGCAGGAATTGTTCCGAGCAGATATTTGATAAACGGGGCGGCGTCCTCCTTGTCCTCGCGCCGGCGTTCTGCGCCTGTCCGAGCGCATCATAGTATAGGTCTTTATCTTTCGTGATCTTCGTCTCTGAAAAATCACAAACGTTGAAATGGAAAGAGCGTTAGTCCGCTGCAAAATTTTATCATCAGCAAAAACTGCTCGGGATTGGTTCGGAAGCGGTTGATTTTTTGTCGATAATGTGCTATATTTATATTGATGTGTTGAATGTGCTGTATGAAATTTTCATTCACCCTCAAATTCCAAGCCACATTTTTCACACGATACAATATACAATATAATGAAGTGCTTGGCCATATTTCATTTTGCATTTTTAATTCAAGGCTGGTGAGAAAAAATGAACGATGAATACATCGCTTCCCGGATGAATGACTATCTTCATAAGGCTGCGCAAGCGCTGGCGTCGTGGCTTTCCGTGCTGTTGCCAAAATCCGGAGAAAATTGGTGGGAGGAGTGCGTACTCTCCAATTTGAGCGATCCCCAAAGAGAATGCATTGAGGAAAAAGGTATCGTCAGGCTGGAAGAGTTGGACCTTGCAACGCTTCTTCGAATTGCCAATAAGTCGTGGCATACAATGTGTAGCTATACCCATCTTTCAAACAGTGAGCGGGAGTGCATCCGAGATATGATCCGCGTCCGAAACAATTGGGCGCACATCGGAACAGAACTTCCCGGCAAGGATACTGTCATCTCTGACATCGAATGCCTTATTCGATTCTTCAAACAGATGAATCAGAACAGTTTGGTTTCCGATTTGGAGCTATTAAAGATCCGTGCGGAGCAGCCCGAAACATTCAAAAATGAAACGCTGCAGACAGCAATCCGCTCAACGACGCGTGAGACGAAAAATGCGGATACTATAGTCGAACCGAATCTTATTGAGGAGAGTGGTATTGCCGAGAGAAGTCTCGTCTACATCGTCGGTAATCCAGATGTCCGAGGCATGGTGTACGCTGTTACGCAGCTCGGTGACATAAAAAAATATGAAGTATTTGTCGAAGGCACGCTGAAAACCTATTACGAAGGGCAGATTGCTCTGGTAAATAGTACGCCCGAATATGAGTGGGTAGATTCTGAAACGCTGCGAAGCTATCTGTCCGCCTACCAAATCAACAATCCGTCCGCCGGAAATTTGTACTCTCTTAATGCCGCCCGTATCGACTTTGTTCCCTATCAGTTTCGACCGGCATTGAAACTGATAAAAGCAGACGAGCCGAGGATTTTGATTGCAGACAGCGTCGGTGTCGGTAAAACCATCGAGGCCGGTTTGATTATCAAAGAGTTACAGGCACGCTCTGATTTGGAAACCATTATGATCATATGCCCGAAGCCTCTCGTTGCGGACCGCAAATGGGAAAATGAAATGAAGCGCTTCGACGAGGAGTTCACGCCCCTGGACGGCGATACGCTCCGACAAATCATTTCCGATACCGACCGCGACGGGGAATGGCCCGCTCGGTATGGAAAGGTTATCGTTCCGTATTCCATTCTGGACGCAAGAACATATCACGGGAATTCGTCTAAGCGCCACAAAGGTTTTGGTCTCGAACAATTAGACCCCGCACCGCATTTTGATTTGGTCATCATTGATGAAGCGCATCATCTACGCAATGGCAGCATGGAGAAGGAAAAGGCATTTGCATACAAGTTCGTCCATTACTTTTGTCAGCATGCCGATGCCGTTGTAATGCTGACCGCCACCCCGCTGCAGACAAGCAACGACGACCTCTACACGTTACTCAATCTGTTACGTCCGGATGTTGTGATCGATAAGAAGAGTTTTATGATGATGGCACGTCCGAATCCGTATATTTCGCAATGCTCCCACATCGTTCGCGCCGCAAAAGAAAACTGGAAAACGGAAGCGTTGGAAACGCTGGATGGTGTTCTCACGACGCAATGGGGCGAAAATGTAATCGCAAGAAATCCGGTGTTTGAACAGATCCGAGCGATTCTCAAGCAGGATACCGTTACTCGTGAGGAACGGGTAAAGCTCATCACCGATATTGAATCTCTCCACAGTTTCAATATGATGCTCAACCGAACGCGCAGAAAGGATATTCAGGATTTCTGCATTCGAAGGACGTATACGCTGGAAAGCGATTTCACTTTTCAGCAGCGAGAACTCCATGACGCGCTGCTGGCATTTGAAGTTGCGGCTCTGTCCAAATTGCATGGCGATCGCGGCGTCAAATTCATGATGTCAACGATTCGCCGACAGGCCGCAAGCTGCATTTTTGGTCTCGCTCCACACATTCGGGCTATTATTGACCGCAGATTTGAACAGATGGCGGACGACCCGGAGTTTGATTTCGATGATAGCGAATTCAGCGCAACGGACTTGGAAACATTTCGCTCCATTACAAAGGGCATCCTGGAAATGGCGGAAAATCTGCCGGAAGAGGACCCGAAATTCGATGGGGTGCTCCAGATCATCCGTGAAAAGCAAAAAGCGGAAAACAATAAAATCATTCTGTTCAGCACCTTCCGGTATACGTTGTATTATCTCAAGAAAAAACTGCGCGAAGCAGGGCTTCGCGTCGAACAAATCGACGGCAGCATAAAAAACGACGATCGGTTGGATTTCCGAGCACGATTTGAACTCCCAAAGAATCATCCGAAAGCCATTGACATCATGCTCTTCGCCGAAGTCGGCTCTGAAGGCTTGGACTACCAGTTCTGCGACATGATGATAAACTATGACCTGCCGTGGAATCCCATGCGCATTGAACAACGAATCGGTCGCATTGACCGTCGAGGACAAGGAAGCGAAGTCGTCAACATCTATAACGTTATCACCAGAGATACGATAGATGCGGATATTTATAACCGTTGCCTCTCCCGTATCGGCGTCTTTGAAGGAAGCATCGGGGAGTGCGAGGAAATTCTCGGCGAAATCGGGAAACAAATCGAACTGATTGCGCTGGATAGCAACCTTACGGACGCGGAACGGAAAGAAAAGTTAGAACAGATGGCGGATAACGAAGTGCGCAAGGTTCAAGAATTGAACAAATTGGAAAGCGAGGAGAAGGAGTTATTCGGATTTGATTTGTCGAATTATACCGTATCGAAAGAGATCCAAGAAGCGGAAAGTCCTTTCCTATCCGCCGGAAGCATTCAACATCTTGTGGAAATGTATTTCAAGCAGCGCCTGGGCGGAAACAATTATATCCTCGGGAGTTCCGCGTTAAAAACACTGCGTCTCAGCGCGACGGCACGCTCCGAGATCCTGTCAGACCTAAGACGTCTATCCAGCCTGCGAAACAGCCTGCGAAGGAACTGGGAAACTTATCTCAAGGGCGACGAACCGACGCATTCCCTTACGTTCGACGCGGAAACGGCGGAAAGGAATCGGTCGGCATTCTTCATCACCCCGATGCATCCCCTGGTTAAGCAAGCGGCGGCCCATTTTGCGACCAACAAGCTCGTATATATTCATCTCAAATATTACTCCGACGAAATTCCTGCCGGCGATTATCCGGCATCCATCTATGCGTGGGATTACATCGGAATTCGTTCCAATTTCAAATTGGTCACGATTTGCAAAGAACCGAGGCTTGAAGCCATCCTCCCCGAATACATCCAGACCGCCTCCGCGGTAACGTATTCCGCAAAGCTGAAACCGGAAGCATGGGACGCCTTGGAGGAACGTCACGTCCGGTTGTGGCAAGCAGAAAAGACTCGACACACGAAATCCACGAGGCAAATTGCTCGTTTCAAATTAGAAAGCTTGAAAAATAACTACCAAAATCGGAAGATGGTCTTGGAAAGGGTGATTGCGGAAGCCACCAATGACCAAATCGCGGTTTCTCGGCGGTCGGAATTGGAAAATGCCACGCAACGGTATCAAGAGAAAGTTGCGGAAATTGAAGCGAAAATCGCAAAAGCAGACATACACACCACTTTGATTGCAAACGGCGTTATTACTGTTAAGAAAAGAGGCGGACATTTTGAAAATTGCTGACAAAATCATTCAAAATCAAAACCGAGACGGGATGCTCCGGCGATCTCTCGAACGAAACATTCAGCTCTATACGGATAAATCTCACTTTATCTATGAGTTGCTTCAGAACGCGGAAGACGCAGGCGCGACCAAGATTCGGTTTGTCCAATACGCCAACAGACTGGAAGTGATGCACGACGGAAAAGCGTTCACTACGGAGAATCTGCAATGCCTGTGCGACATAGGTCGATCGGATAAGGTGAATAATCTAAACCAGATCGGCGAGTTCGGCGTCGGCTTCAAGTCGGTGTTTAGCATTTGTGAAACGGTTCGGCTATACAGCTCTCCGCGCAAGAAAGAAATGGCGGATAATTGCCAATCTTTTTCCGTAGAGATAACGGACTTCACAAAACCGGTAGATATTTCTGCCGGCGAAATTCCGGTCGGCTATACGACGCTTTTTGTGTTTCCATACAGCGTTGGATTCCAATTTTCCGGGTTCAAAAATATTCCTGCAGTAAACGAAGCTATTGCAAAGCGGCTCAAAAACCTCGGTGCGACAACGCTCCTGTTCATGCGTCACCTCGAAAACATTGCATATGAAATCAAGATCTCCGGCAGAGAAGCGTCCGGCGAATATCTACTCGACGCAGAGCCGATAAGTGATCACTGTACCCGCGTGTCGGCAATCGGGAGGGAAAATGGCAGGAAAACCGAGCCACTGTCGTTCCTGAAATTTTCGATGCCGATCAATTCAAGAGAATCCAGCCGAACAATTGACATCGCCTTTACTGTCGCAACCGGCAAAGGCGGAAAAACCATTTTTCGGAAAGCCCCCAATCCGTATATCTCCGTTTATTTTCCGACAGAAACCGAAAGCAAGCTCAATTTTATTGTTCAAGGACCGTTTCGCACAACCCCAAACCGAAGCAGCGTCCCTGCGGACGAGGAGGAAAACGAGGTTTTGGTCGGTCTGATGTCGAAACTCCTCAGGCAAAGTGTTCTCGAATTACGCGATATGGGGCTTTTGAACTTGAGCTTTATACAGATATTACCACTTGATGAAGATAACTTCCGCATCTATCCGCTTTTCCGTCCGTTGTATTCGGAAATCAAGAACTTGCTGAAAACGGAATGCGTTTTGCCGGTAAACGATGGGGACGGGTATACCGCGTCCGCCAATGCCATGATTGCGCGAAGCAAAGAGATTGCAACACTCCTGCCCGGCGATTCCCTCTCGGAACTTATCAATGACGGAAAGCACTATGAATGGCTTCCCGTTTCCTTGACGGAAACGGGTCCATACAAAGATATATACCGCTATTTTTCTGATTCATTAAAAATCAAAGTTATTCGCCCGGAGGATCTTGGAAAATACTTTACCAATAATTGTGGCTTCCTGGAAGGACGGGATAACGACTGGTTTATTAAACTTTACAAGTTTTTTGAAACGATCCCGAATATTTTCTATGAATCAAATTACAGAAACCTTCTTGATGCCGTAATCGTCCGCACGGCGTCAAACCGTATGATCGCTCCTTATCGAAAGACCTATTCTTCTACTTCTTATCAGACTTCCTATCTGCCCAATGTTTTTTTGCCGGCGCAGAAATCGATTCAGCCGGATGCGGACGACGTGGAATTTGTTCATCCGGATCTTTACGAAAAATGCCGTTCCTTTTTCGAGAATGTTCTGCACCTGAAAGCACCCGATATGTATGATCATTTCATAAAATCTCTCGAAAAACGGTACGCCGACACAGGCTTTAATGGTATTTTCGAGGAGCATATTCAGGACATTCGCAAGCTCGTCATGTATTTCAAAAATCCCGAGCGCAAAAATGACCTAATAAAAATCGTTCGGAAATCCTTTTGCATAAAATGTCGGTCGGCGGGCAAGACCCATTGGATTCCGCCTTATTCGACGGAAATTCGGTTTCCGAAATCCGAGAATGGGTTAATGCTGGAGCAGTACTACAAAGGGATTGTGCCGAACACCTGGTTTGTCGATTTAGAGGCATACCAATCAGCCGGAATTACTTTTGATGACCTACGGACTCTTGGCGTCACCGATAAAATCATAACCGGAGAGGATGCAACCCATGGAACTTATAAAACCGGAAACCCCGGACGGCAACCGGAGTGGAGAGCAAACGGGGACTTCCTCTGGAACTTTGGAATTGACAAATTGGATGATGCTCTCCTCTATATTTCGCAACATCCAGAAGCGCAGGATGCTCTCATAAAATCACAGGTGATTTTCAAAACGCTGCAGGAAAATACATCCCGTCTCTGCGGAACCGTTTCTATAGGTGGGAATATTCCTGATAAGAACCGCAAATATGCCGAAATAATACGCGTGTTAAATAAGGAAAGACCCACTTTTCGGCGATCTCTCAATTCCGATTGGGATGGGAAATGGCTCTACACGGAATCCGGAGAGTTGGTTTCTCATAAAGCCATATCGAAACACGATTTGAACAAGGCTCTGTACGGAAAAGTCAGTCTTGATTCCAATCTTTACGAGCTGCTCGGATTCAAGAAAGGAGAAATCGACCGACATGAGGACATCGTCAAAGATTACGATGCCCTGCCGGACGAAAAGAAACGTTCTTATTTTGAAATTGAGCTCGAACGCCGCTATCACATTACGCCGGAACAGCTCCGTGCATTTGAAGGCATATCCCATCAGGAAAATGCCGACGATGGATCCGAAGAGGATGCGTTTGCATTTCCAACCGATTCCGTCAAGAATTGGGAGGCGCTGAAAAAGCATGCCGCTCAAATACTGTCCTATGCCAGTCCTACCATATACGAGACTGTTGTCAGGCGAATCCGCACCAGTCGTCCGCAGGAGGATATTCGCGCATATCTGATGAATAGGTATCGTGTCAACTCGTCCGATCAGTATGCCTGCCAGCTTTGCCATAAACCATTCTTCAATGTGAATGTGGAAGTGTGCCAACTGGAAAAAAACCCGGATGTGGAACTCGACCCATTGAATGTTTGTCTTTGTTCGAATTGCGCGGCAAAGTTTAGAGCACTGCGAAACAATAAAGATTTGTCCGAAAGGCTTATACATTCCATTCTCAATGTGTCCGAAAATGAGATCGAGGAGAACAGCCATATCTCGGTCTCTGTCGACGACTATGATTTTTGGTTCACCCCGATCCATATTGCCGAAATCATAGAACTGCTCAAATTGAAAAGCAAAGCTAAAGAAAAATGCAAAGCACTATCACAAACCATAAGCCCGCCCAAATCAAAACCGTCGGAGCAAAATACGGCTGCTCCCGTGCAGTCCGCGAGGGAAGAACCGCCGCTTTCGGGGGAAGAAGGGCCGCAGAGTGATACAAGCGCATCTGACAATCTTATCGGCAAACGAATCTTCCATAAAACAGAAAAGGCATACGCCCGCGTTATTGAATGTAACGGTGACCATATCGTCTTGCGTTTTGAGAGCGGGCACAAATCAGGCCGGAATATCACATACAGCCGAGACAAGTGCTTAGATAACGGTTGGATCGAGGTTGTCGACTGATATTTTTCATTTTTCTCTATCAATTTTGAAAAGCCGAACGAAGAAGTCGGAGGATTTCAAAAAAGCGGCGACGCCTGTTTAACCGAAGTTATGTATCGTCTGGATCACACCTGCCAAACAAACCTACAGTACGTCTACCGCCGGATGAAGCACCGCGACGGGACTTTGCAGTCCCTTTCGGACAGATCGCATCGAACAGTTGATCCTGTTCAAGGAAAGCCCGCGGAGTATTTCAAAATAACGTATTGCATTTAAGATTCTGACATTGGAATCAAAAAAGACAAATCATGCAGAAATTTTTACAGATTATGCATCACAGATGGTTCGGAGAGGAGGATAGCAATGCGTGACTTAAATAAATTCAAAGGATGCTTGATTGGCGGTGCCGTCGGCGACGCCCTTGGATATGCGGTTGAATTTCTGCCGACATCTTCTATCTTTCAAAAGTATGGGGAAAACGGAATCACGGAATATGAGCTGCATCACGGTATCGCGGAAATATCCGATGATACGCAGATGACGTTGTTCACATCGACAGGACTCCTTGTCGGCACGACACGTAGTATGACACGCGGGATCAGAGGCGATTATGCCGACTACATCGCAAACAGCTACATGGGCTGGTATCGAACGCAGACCGAAAAGTATCCCTTGCCAGGTGAATTTCATTATTCGTGGCTGGTAAATGTCCCTGAACTGTTCAGCCGCAGGGCACCGGGAAATACCTGCCTGACCGCTTTGGAGCAAGGCGGGAACGGAAGAATTGACAAACCTATCAATCGCAGCAAGGGTTGCGGCGGCGTCATGCGTGTGGCTCCTATCGGGATATACTTTACAGATAAAAACTACCCGGAAAAAGAAATAGATGCCATCGGCGCGAGAGCTGCCGCGTTAACACACGGACACGAATTGGGATACATACCCGCAGCCATGCTGGTACACATTCTTCAGCGGATCACAAATCATGGGGAGACCATATTTGATGCGGTTCAGGATGCACTGGTTGCCATTCCCTCGCTTTTTCCGAAGGCAAAACATATGAAGAAACTTATCAACCTCCTGCAAAAAGCCATGCGTCTTTCGAAAGACCAGACGGATGACCCGGATGCAATCCGGCAGCTCGGAGAAGGTTGGGTGGCAGAGGAAACGCTTGCTATCGCTGTTTACTGTGCACTGAAATATGCCGATGACTTTGAAAAAGGGATCATAGCTGCCGTCAATCACGATGGAGACAGCGACTCCACAGGGGCCGTCGCCGGTAATCTTCTTGGCACCGCACTTGGCTTTGATGCCATTCCCCAAAAATATACCGATAAGCTGGAACTGAAAGATATTATTCTTGAAATAGCTGAAGATCTCTGCCATGATTGCCGGATTTCCAACTATGGTCCGAGGGATCGCTCGTGGGAAAGAAAATACATCGAAATGACCTATAGTAAGGACACTAATAACTGAGTGCCGGAGTTGAACTTTTCAGGGATTTCTGCACCTTTCAATTTTCATTTCCCGTGCGCTCCAAGGCTCTGGCGGTGATTTATATCCGACAGCCAGTGCCTCAGCAACCGCATAAAAGCACGAACTCCTAAAGTCAATATGCGCCCCAAAAGCCAGACACTTTTGAGGTGCATATTTTATGGCAAAACCCATGGCTTCCGGCCGGTACTTCGAAAATCCGTCCCGGTCAAATGTCAGCAAACTGCTTTGGCGTATGGAACGAAGGAGCGCGTGAAAAAGGTTTCGGTCGGCAACGACTACGCACCAGCGACCGTTCGTTAAAAGTGGTGGATTCAAAACCCTTTGAAAGCCCAACCGAGCGTGGAAAACGCGTGCCTCGAAATGCCGAAATCCGCACCGCTGAAAGCAAAGAAATAAGCGAAAAACGCTCCCGGGACGGTCATCCCGGGGGCGTTGGTCTAACTGCAATGAAAACGATTTTTTCGACAATTTTGGATGAAGATTTAAACACTCGGGGTATTTTTTGATTGTCCGCACGGCGCCGGAATTTGTGTTGCCACTGGTGACATAAATTTGTTGTCATTTTAGAACTTTATAGAAAACATATCAAAAGTCAATTAATAATATCCTTCATTTTTAAAATCTCTTTCGCGATACTGACATCCATTGCCTTTGCTTCCACGCTTTGAAGTTGCTTTTGCTCAACGGTGTCTATATAGACGAGCGCCTCACCACGATGTTCCTCCGGAATCGATTGCTCTTTTGCACATTTCATCACATCACCGACGAATATTATGCTGTAAGCCCTGCTTTGTGTATTAAAAAGAAATCTCTTAAATCGTATCCCATGTGGTGGTCCTCCTCACTTTGTTGTATTATTGTATTATGTGATACCACCTAATATCTGTTGGATATGTTGTTTTTTCTTTATTCATATTTGCTCCTTTTCTATCTTTGACTTTATTTCGTCCACTAACAAATGGACGGTTGTCCCGGGACACATTTTGCTGGGGTTAGATAGCGATACTTTTTACATCTACCATGTTGCGGCGGTCATGGTTGACAACTTGCGTCGGCT
>CANQVQ010000008.1 GCA_947627335.1 uncultured Clostridia bacterium
GGTGTGGCTCTGGGAGGAAACCGTCAAAAATCCGCAGAATCCGCAGATCGCGCCGGACAGGATCATGGTCCGAAGCAGGACCTTGTTGACGTGAATGCCCGCGTACCGGGCGGTGTTGCCGGATTCGCCGACGACGGCGATCTCGTAGCCGTGCTTGGTGGAACGCAGGTAAAAGTACATCAGCGCCGTCAGCACCGCGACGATGGCGATGAACCAGAAATCCTCGTTCTGCAGCAGGCCGTCGGACGTGTTGCCCCAGAGCGAGCTGAACCAGCCGACCTTCGTCTTGCTGTTGAGCATACCGAGCGCGGAACGGATCCCCCGCCATTCGTTGTAGAAGTACAGCACGATCTGCGTGGCGATGTAGTTCATCATGAGCGTGAAAAGCGTTTCGTTCGTGTTCAGCTTCGCCTTGAAGAACGCGGGGATCAGCCCCCAGATCCCGCCGGCGAGCAGGCTGCACACGATCATCAGCAGGAACAGCACCGGCGTCGGGAGCGAGGTATAGTTGTGCATGACGAACGCCGCCGCCATGCCGCCGATAAGCACCTGCCCCTCCGCCCCGATGTTCCAGAAGCGCATCTTGAACGCCGGCGCGAGCGCCACGGCGATACAGAGCAGCTTCGCCGTCGCCTTGAGCGTCGGCCACAGGTAACTCGACGACCCGAACGCACCGCGCAGCATCGTGCGGTAGAACGTCAGCGGGTCCACCCGCACCACACACCAGACGAACAGCGCATTGAGCAGAAGTGCCAGCACGAACGCCCCGACGCGCACGCCGAACGCGACCGCCGGGTGCATATGGTCCCGCTTCGCGATGTGAAAGAGCGGCGTCCGCCGCGAAGAACCCTGCTTCATCCCGCGTCCGCCTCCGTTTCCTGCCGTTTGGTCATCAGATACCCGATCTCCTCTTTGGTCGTCCCCGCCGCGTCCACGACGCCCGTGACCCGTCCGCCGCAAAGCACCAGGATCCTGTCGCACAGCGCCAACAGCACGTCGAGGTCCTCCCCGACGTACAGCACGGCGACGCCCTTGCGCTTCTGCTCGTTCAGCAGGTGGTAGATCGTGTAGGACGTGTTGATGTCCAGTCCGCGGACCGCGTAGGCGGTCATCAGCACCGCCGGCTCCGACGCGATCTCCCGCCCGACCAGAACCTTCTGCACGTTGCCGCCGGACAGCCTGCGGACCGGCGTGCGCAGCGACGGGGTCGCGACCTCCAGATTGGTCCGCACCATTTCGGCGAGCTGCCGGGAGGGACGCGTCCGCGTCAGCGGGGAACGCCCTGCCGTGTAATGCCGAAGCAGCATATTTTCCGTCATGCCCATGCCGCCGACCAGACCCATACCCAGCCGGTCCTCCGGCACGAAGGAGAGCGAAATGCCGAGCGAGCGGATCTGCTTTGCGGACTTGCCGATAAGCGATTCGGTGCTTCCGTCCGGTCCGGTATACAAGATCTCGCTCCCCGGTTCCGCCTTCTGCAAACCGGCGATCGCTTCGAGCAGTTCCTTCTGCCCGCAGCCGGAAATGCCCGCGATCCCGAGGATCTCCCCGCCGTAGGCTTCAAACGAGACCTCCGAAAGCGCCGTCACGCCGTCCCGTCCGCGGCAGGACAAATTTGAGACCTGCAGACGCATCTCCCGGTGTTCCACCGGCGGACGTTCGATGTTCAGCTCGACCCGCTTGCCAACCATCATCTCGGTCAGCGATTGCTCGGTCGCCTCCGAAGTTTCGACCGTGTCGATGTACTCCCCTTTGCGAAGGATGGCGACCCGATCGGAAACCGAAAGCACCTCGTGCAATTTGTGGGTGATGATGACCACCGCTTTTCCGTCCCGCCGCATATTCCGCAGGACCTCGAACAATTTGTCCGCCTCCTGCGGGGTCAGCACGGCGGTCGGCTCGTCGAGAATGAGGATCTCCGCGCCCCGGTAGAGCGCCTTGACGATCTCGAGCGTCTGCTTCTGCGAAACGCTCATATCCCGCACCCGACACCGCAGATCCAGCGAAAACCCGTAGGTGCGGCAGATCTCCTCGATCTTCTCCGCGGCGGCGGCCGGATCGTACGGCTCATGCAGACCGAGGACGATGTTCTCCACCGGCGTGAACACCTCCACGAGCTTGAAATGCTGGTGGATCATGCCGATCCCGAGCCGGTGCGCGTCCTGCGGCGACCGAATGGACACCCGCTCCCCGCGGACAAAAATATCCCCGCTGTCCGGGTAGTAGATCCCCGCAAGCAGGTTCATCAGCGTGGTCTTTCCGCTGCCGTTCTCCCCGAGCAGGGACAGGATCTCCCCGCTGCGGATCTCCATGGTGATGTCGTGATTGGCGACGACGTCGCCGAAAGTTTTGGTAACATTCTGCAGCCGGATGACGGCACAGTTCGGTTCGGACAACTCGGCTCCTCCGTTTCTTTCTGGTGCGGAAAACAGAGCGGGGAGACCGCGAAACGGCGCTCCCCCCTCTCCTGCGATTCGGTTAGTTGCTGTCGTTGTTGATCTGGCGGATCCCGTCGATCTCCAACAGGAAGCACGGTGCGCTCTGCAGATAGGACTCGTGGTAGTACCCGTCGGCGACGACGTTGTTCATGTCGTAGGTAAAGTCGCCGTCGCTGTCCGTCCCGTAGCACCATGTGACCGTCTTGCCGCCGACCGTGAACTTGGACGTGTCGAAGACGTGCAGTTCGCCGCTCTTGATGGCGTTGACCACCTCGTCGACCTTCGCCTGCGTACCTTCCGCACAGTTCTTGCCGAGTTCGGTGATGGCGACGGCGCCTTCGGCGTAACCGGCCGCCCAGTTGGTCGTGATGTTGCCGCCGTTGATGGCGACCGCGAGCGCGTACTGGTAGTAGGACTGCCAGACGTTGGTCGCGGAGGTCAGCGCCGCATCCGGCGCGACGTCGAGCATGGAAACGTTGTAACCGACCGAGTAAGCGACCTTACCGGCGCTGAACGCTTCCTGCGCTGCCGTCGGCGCGCCGGCGGAGTCCGCGTGCTGCCCGATGATGACGCAGCCGCTGTCGATCAGCGCTTTGGCGGCGGCTTTTTCGCCGTCGTAATCATACCAGGAGTTGGTGAAACGGACGTCCATGACCACGTTGTTCACGACGGAACGGACGCCGAGGAAGAACGCGGTGTAGCCGGAGATGACTTCCGCAAACGGGTGCGCACCGACATAGCCGATCTTGACGTTGTCGCCGTCGTAGTTGCTGTCGCCCAGCTTGCCGCCGTCGATCAGTTCCTTGAGCTTCATGCCGGCGACCACGCCGGAAACGTAGCGCGACTCGTACACGTTCGTGAACGCGTTCGAGAAGTTGTCCAGCCCCGCACTCGCGGCGGTATCGCCCGTGACGGCGACGAAGTGGACGTCCTTATGTTTGGAGGCAAGCTCCTGCATATAGGACTGGTGTCCGTAGGAGTTCGAGAAGATGTAGGTGCAGCCGTCGGCGATAAGCTGTTCGCCGGCCGCCGTGACCGCCTCGGATTCCGGGGTCTTTTTCTTCCAGGTGATCTGGCTTTCGGAGATGCCGAGGGCGGCTGCCGCGGCGGTGATGCCGTCCATATGCGCCTTGGTGTAACCTTCGGTCTCGTCGCCGATAAGAATGACGCCGACCTTCAGCGCGGACGGGTCGCCGGTGACGGCAGGCGGCTTGAGCGCCTGGACGCCCGCTTCGGCGAGTTCCTTCGTGCCGTCGACGCCGTAGTACGTCGCGCCGTCGACGCCGTCGCCGCCGTCGTTCGCCGTTTCGCCGTCCTTCTTGCAGGACGCGCAGAACAGCACGACCGACGCGAGCATGACGCACACGAGAAGCATGGAAAGGATCCGTTTCATGTTTTTTCCTCTTTTCTTAAATTTCTCGGGAAATTCCCTTTTTTTCTCAGTCCGGACAGAACGAAATGCCCTTTTCAAGGCTCATGGACGCGATACGGGCGAGCGATTCGACGCGAAGCCCCTGCGCACGCAGCTCTTCCCCGCCCGGCTGGAACGCCTTTTCGATGACGATCCCGGCGCCGACCGGGAATGCACCCGCGTCCCGCACCAACTGCAGCAGCGCCCGCAATGCGCTCCCCATGGCGAGGAAATCGTCGATGATAAGGATCCGCTCCCCTTCGCGCAGGAATTCCTTGGAAACGACCACCTCATAGGTCTGCCCATGGGTATAGGAATACACCTCGGAACGGTACACATCCGCGTAGATATTGACGGTTTTGGTCTTTTTCGCAAAGACGACCGGGCAGCCGAACTGCTCCGCCGTCAGGCAGGCGACGCCGATCCCGGACGCTTCGATGGTCAGGATCTTGTCCACCCGCTCCCCTTCGTACCGCCGGCGGAACTCCGCCCCGAGCCGCGAAAGGAACGGCACGTCGATCTGGTGGTTGAGGAAGCTGTCCACCTTCAGGACATCTCCCTTGCCGAGCTTCCCGTCCCGCAAGATCCGCTCCTCGAGCAGTTTCAACGCCTGTAACCTCCTTGCGTGAAAATCCGTCTTTTTCCTACAAACTACTTCTATTATAACGCATTTTTTTGCGTTTGTAAAGAGGTGCGTGGGATTTTTCGTACAAAATATGACAATTTTTCTTCCCGTCCGCCCCCCGAAAACGGAAAAAGGGTCTTTATCGACCCTCTTCGTGGTATTCCTTTTCCGTGTTGACGTTCCAAACCGGCGTGCGGTCGGTCGAGCCGGTCCGAATGCAGTTGACCGCCTCAAACGCCGTGACCATGGAATGGTCCATATTGTTGTAGCGGTGCTGCCCGTTGCGACCGATGCAGAACAGGTTTTCAAACCCGTCGAGGAAGTTCCGCACGTCCCCGAAGCGCTCGTAAGCGCCGAAGTACGCCGGATACGCCTTCCTGACCCGCAGGCGCGTCGCGTCCAGCACGTCCTCCGCCCGAATGACCCCGATCCTCTCCAGTTCGCCCTTCGCGAATTCGATGAATTCCCCGTCCGCCATCTCCCACAGCCGATCCCCCTCGGCGCAGAAGTACTCCAGCCCGATCCAGACCGTGTGCAGCGGGTCCTCGACCAGATACGGGGACCAGTTGTTGAAAATTTGCAGACGACCGAGTTTCACGTCCCGCTCCTGCACATAGATCCAGCAGTCCGGCACGATATTCGCAAGGGTCCGGGTTTTCGTCCGGTTTTCCAGCCGCAGCCGCTTCACCAGCAGTCCGACCGTGATGAAATCCCGATACGGCAGGGACGAAGCGATCTCGTACACGTCCGCCGGGACCGCGTCCCGCCCCATGCCCGTCACCAGGTCCTTGACCGGCATGGAGGAAAGGAAGCAGTCCCCGGTCACTTCGGTCCCGTCCGCGAGGACGACCGCTTGGATACGGCGTTCGCCGGTGCGGATCTCGCGCACCTCCGCGTGCAGCCGGATCTCCCCGCCCAACGCACGCACCTCGTCCGCCAGCGCTTCCCAGAGCTGTCCCGGTCCTTTTTTCGGGTAGAAGTACCGCTCGATCAGCGAAATTTCCGCTTCCGCGTCCCTGCGGCGGAACGGCTTGCCGACCGCGTCCGCCAGCGCCTTCCGAAGCGAAAGCCCCTTGACCCGCTGTGCGCCCCAATCGGGCGAAAGCTCCCGCGGATCGACGCCCCAGAGCTTCTCGGTGTACGCCTTGAAAAACATCTCGTAGAGCGGTTTGCCGAACCGATTGATATAGAAATCGGCGAGGCTGTCCTCCGACCGCTTATGCAGGCAGGACGCGAGGTAGCCGGTCCCCGCACGCACGGTGTTGCGCAAACCCAAGTCCCGCAGCGTCCCCGCACGCAGGGAGAGCGGGTAGTCGAAAAATTTCTGCAGAAAATAGATGCGGGAAACGCGGTCGCGCACGAGCATGACCCGGTCGGCGGTTTCCGGGTCCGGTCCGCCCGCCGCAAGCGGTTTTTCCCGCCCGAGCAGTTTGTCGTCCATCGACGGCGCGCCCTGCGTCGGCAAAAGATGCGCCCAGAGCGCGTTGACCGACGCGTCCTTGGAAAAGAAACGGTGCCCGCCGATGTCCATGCGGTTGCCGTGATAGGAAACCGTCCGGGAGATGCCGCCGACCTCGCCGCTCGCCTCCAGAACCACGGGCTTTACGTCCGTTTCCGTCAGCAGTTTGTACGCGGCGGTCAGTCCGGCAGGTCCCGCGCCGATGATGATCGCCCGCTTCGCCATATCCGCTGTATTCCCCTTCCGCGATCGGAAAATCCGCCCGTCAGCCCTTGCCGACGAACAGCCTGCGCCCGATGTAATTCCAAGCCGTGACCGGGACCGCGATCGCGATATTGTAGAGCCATTCCCTGGTTTCGCCCTCGCCGAACAGCCAAATGCACAACTGGTTCCCGCCGAGGCTCAGCAGCAGCCCGACGACCCCGACCGCGCTGAACACCAGCGCCGCCCGACCGGACCGCCCCTTCTTCTTTTGGGATTCCCCGGTGAAAACGAGGTACATGGAGATCAGGTTGTTGATGACCAACCCGACCAGAAACCCTGCCGTGACCGCCAGCAGATTCCGCACGTCCAGTTCCCGCCACGAAAGCGCCGGCAGGAAATGGTTGCACAGCGGCGTGACGACCAGCTTATCGAACACGAACGCCGTACCCCCGGCGAACAGATAACGGACCAGCTCCGCCGACCACAGTTTTTTGAACCAATTCATCATAGGATCCCCCTTTTGCGCTCCGGGTATGCAGTCATTATACACGGTTTTCGCCGGAAAGTCAAGCCGTCGCCCCCGTTTCCCGCAAAAACGACCGTATTCGTCCATTTCTTCACAGATTTCGCGAAAAATTTCAAAAAAATACGGCGTGACGCTTGCAATCCGCCGTCCGCTGTGCTATACTGTTTCCGAAGGAATTCCCCCAAAATCCCACATAGGAGGTCCCCGCGATGCAAGAGATGCAGGACATGAACCAAACCGTTACCGACCAACCGGAACCCGAACCGTCTCCGGTCCCGCAGCAGCCTGCGCCGACCGTACGCCGAAGGCTCGGAAAGCGGACCCTGGCGATCCTTGTCGCCTCCGCCGTACTGCTCGTCGCCTGCGTCACGTCGGGCGCCGTCTACGTCGCTTCCAACCGTCCGGAAGCGGTCGTTCGCTCGTCGATCTCCGGCTTTTTCGAGGATCTGCAGGACCAACCGCTGTTTTCCGTGTTCGGCGATGCGCTCCAAGGCGGGCAGATCCGCGTGCAGGCGGACGCCGGTAATGCGATGTACGCCGCCCCGTTCACCGCCGACCTTTTCCTGAACAGCCCGGAAAAGTCCGCCGCTCTGCAGTTTTCCCAGCAGGGGCAGGACGCGCTCCTCACGTTTTCCCCCGAACAGGTGGGCATTTCCGGGAGCTTTCTGAACGGCAAGGGGTACCGGTTGGGTCTGCGAAACCTCAAGGACCGCTTCCGCAATTCCATCTTTTATCCGACCTCCGGCAGCAAATACGCCCTGCCGCTCAACGACAGGGAACTGGCGCAGTTCGAGGATGCGCTCGACGAATTTGAAAACCAGGACGGCGTCGTCGAGGAAGCGAGCGGGCTTATCGAAAAGTACGAAACCCTGCTTTTCAAAGAGCTGCTCGATGCCTGCGAAAGCAGCGCACGGACCGAGGACGGCTGCCGCATCGCCGAACTGACGCTGAACGGCGCGTCGCTCGCGAAAGTGGTCCGTGCCATCTACGACGCCGCCCGGAACGACGACGACCTTATCGACTTCCTCAACCGGAATCTGTCCTCGCTCGAGTCGACCGGGTCCGGCGCTTCGCTTTCGCAGTTTTCCGATCCGACGACGGAAGCCGGACGTGATTTCAGGCAGCTCCTCGCGGACGTCGCGCCCGATGTCGAGGACCTCTGCGACGATCTTACGCAGTCGGACCTTTCCGTCGTCCTGCGCGTGACCGCCTCCCGCTTCCGCCACACCCTGCGCACGCTGGAGCTGACCATCGACCTGTCCGGCGACCGGGTCCGCTTTACGCTCGACTGCACGGAGCCGGATACCGCCGTCATCACCCTCGCCCCGGACGACGAATCGGCAACGATCACCATCTCCCGCAAGGACGACGTCATCGACTTTTCCCTGCGGTTCGTGAGCGCCGGGAGAGTCGAAAACCTGCTGAGCGCCCATATGGAGATCCAGTCGAACGACAACTACGCCCTGACCCTCACCTCCGACGACGAACCGTATCCGCTGTACTTGCGCGGAAAGTTCGTGGAGGAGAACGACCATATCCTGTTCTCCGTTACCGAAGCCGAATCGAACGGGCGGATCGTCAACCCCGGGATCACCGTCGAAGCATACGCCGAGGCGACCATGCCGTCGCTCCCGTCGAATACCGTCGACCTGCTCGACCTGCGCGAGGACGCGTTCGACGATCTGCTGCGGACGCTGGGAGCCGACCCGAACTGAAAAAGCACCGAATAAAAACGACGGCGCGTCAGCATCGGCGCCGTCGTTTTTTTGATGGAAAAGGGGGACGACTGCGTTGCAAGGCGAAAAGCTGTCGCCGCGATTGCGTTTGCCCCCCAAAAAGACACGTTACCGCCTCGTCGGGTCGAACGACGCCTTGCGGCGCAGACGCGCCGTCATGAACATCGCCAACAGTGCGCCCGTGCCGAGCAGATACGGGAAAGCGCTCGACGCGTCGCCGGTCGCCGGCGCGGAGGACGCTGCGGAAGCCGCGGAGGACGCGCCTGCCGTCGAAGTCGCCGACGAAGCGTCCGTCCCCTCGGAAGAAGCCGCATCCGAAGTCCCGGAAGAAGCCGTATCCGTGGGTTCGGAGGACGCCGCGTCGCGTGTGTCGCCGCCGGAAGGCGCGGTTTGCCCGTCGCCGCCTTCAGTCGTGCCGCCGCCGTTTTCGGTCGTACCGCCGCCGACATCCGTCCCGGTACCCGTTCCCGCGTCCGTCCCGGTATCGCCGGTGCCGCCGACGCCGCCGGGGTTCGCGCCCTGCTGTACGCCGTCCGCCGCTTCCGCGCCGCCGACCGCGTCCGCGCCCGCGCCGCCGATCGTACCGGCGCCCGCGTTCGTTCCCGCGCCGTCAACCGCCGCCATGCACCAGACGGCGCACAGCGAAACCGTGGTCAGCACCGCGCAAAGCACCGCGCAAAGGCGGCAAAAAGAGGAATGTTTCGTATTCATACCATTTTCGTTCCTTTCCAAACGGTTTTCACGGTCGAAAAAGGAACACGACGCCCTCAGGGCAGCTGCCAATCGATCGCACGCTCCCCAAGGAATCGGTTGCAGGCGGAGAAATGCCGACAGCCGAAGAACCCTCTGGAAGCCGAAAGCGGACTGGGGTGCGGGGCTTCCAGCACGAGGTGCGCCGGATTGGTGATAAGCTGCTTCTTCGCCCGGGCGTAGCCGCCCCAAAGGAGGAAGCAGACCGGCTCCTTCCGCTCGTTGAGCAGTTCGATCGCCCGGTCGGTAAACTGTTCCCAACCCTTCCCGCGATGGCTGCCCGCCTGCCCCTCACGGACGGTCAGAACGCTGTTGAGCAGCAGGACGCCCCGCTTCGCCCAAAGCGTCAGATCCCCGTCCTTCGGCGGCGTACAGCCGAGGTCGCTTTGCAGTTCCTTAAAGATATTCGCCAGCGACGGCGGGATCTCCACCCCCTTGCGGACGGAGAAGCACAGCCCGTGCGCCTGCCCGTACTCGTGATAGGGGTCCTGCCCTAAAATGACCGCCCGAACGTCGTCGTATGCCGTTTCCCGAAAGGCCGCGAACAGGTCCTCCATCGGTGGAAAGACCCGCACGTCCCGCCGGAAATACTCCTGCTTGAGGAAAGCACGCAATTGCTGGTAATACGGTTTGCCGTACTCCGGCGCCAACCGTTCGTCCCAACTGTTGTCGAACCGAAACATCTTCGCCGCCTCCGATCCCGTGGTTTTTATGAAGTCGAAAAGTCCCCCGTATCTGCCGGGAGAGCCGTTTTCCGACACCAGTATACCACAAAACCGGTCCCGTTTGCAAGAGTAAATCGACCGTCGCGATGAAAAATCGCAAAATTAGTTTGCCCGCCCGCAAAAAATGTATCCGCAGGGCAAAAAAATTGTCCGCAATGAGTTGACAAAACCGCACGAAAAGGGTAAAATGATAGAAGAAAAACGACAAACGAAAGGAAGGGAACGTCAAATGGACGCCGGACGAAGTAATGGCATAAATCCGCCGAGTCGGGCAAATTCCATCCGTGCCTTCCTTTTCGGTTCGCCGCGTACAAGCCGCCAGGTCCGAACATAGGGCGCTTTCGCGGAATTTGACCGTTTCTACGGCCGGTTTACGCCATTTTTCGTACACATACGACCGAAGAATGGAGGAAACCGCAAATGAATTTTGAAGAAATGCTCCGCGAGGAACTGCCCGGGAAGATCCGGGAGCTGCTTGCGGAGCGGAAGTTCCACGAACTGCAGGAAACGCTTTCCGTGCTGGAGCCGCAGGACATCGCCCTCGTTTCGGAACGTCTGGAGGAGCGGGACGTGCTTTTGCTGTTCCGCCTGCTCCCACGCGAAACGGCGTCGAAGGTGTTCGTCGAAATGTCGCCGGAACTGCAGGAAGCGCTTATCGGGATGTTCAGCGACGCGAAACTGCGCGAAGTGCTCGCCGAACTGTATATCGACGACACGGTCGACCTGATCGAGGAGATGCCCGCAGGCGTGGTCAAGCGCATCCTGCGCAACACCGACGGCGAATCCCGTGCCGCCATCAACGAGATCCTGTGCTACCCGAAGGACAGTGCGGGCAGCATCATGACGACCGAATACGTCCGGCTCGACCGGGACCTCACGGTCGCCGACGCGTTCGCCCGCATCCGTCGGGTCGGCGTGGATAAGGAGACCGTCTACACCTGCTACGTCACCGAATCCGACCGACGGCTTATCGGGCTGGTCACCGTCAAGGAGCTTCTGCTCGCGGACGCGGAGGCCGTCATCGGGGACTTCATGACGACCAACGTCATCTCCGTCGATACCCACGAGGACAAGGAAATCGTCGCCCAGATCATGAGCAAGTACGATTTCCTCGCGCTTCCGGTGGTGGACCGCGGCGGACGGCTGGTCGGCATCGTGACCTACGACGACGCGGCGGACGTCATGCGGGACGAAGCGACGGAGGACATTCAAAAAATGGCCGCCATCGTCCCGTCGGAAAAGCCCTACCTCAAGACCGGCGTGTTCGAGACCTGGCGAAAGCGGATCCCGTGGCTGTTGGTGCTGCTGGTGTCCGCGACGTTCACCGGCAGGATCCTCGGTCATTACGAATCGGCGCTCGGCGCGGTGCCGCTGCTGACCGTTTTCATTCCGATGCTCATGGACACCGGCGGGAACGCGGGCAGTCAGGCGTCGGTGACGGTCATTCGCGGGCTTTCCCTCGGCGAACTGCAATTGCGGGACGTCCTGCGGGTGGTCTGGAAGGAGTTTCGGGTCGCGCTGCTCTGCGGGCTGTCGCTGGCGTCCGTCGGGTTTCTCAAGGCGCTGTTCATCGACCGCGCCGACCTGCGGACCGCATCCGTCGTCTGCGTGACGCTCGCGCTGACCGTCCTGCTCGCGAAGCTGGTCGGAAGCACCCTGCCCCTGCTTGCCAAACGCATCGGATTCGACCCGGCGGTCATGGCAAGCCCGTTCATCACGACCATTGTCGACGCGCTGTCGCTGCTGGTGTATTTCGCCGTCGCGTCCGCGCTGCTCCCGGCGCTTGCCGGCTGATCAAGCCTGCCCACATTTTCGGAGGTACCCAATGAGCATCTACTTTGACCCGCAAACCCTGCAATTCCAGCTCAACACCCGCACGTCGAGCTACGTCATGCAGGTCCGAAACGGCTTCCTGCTGCACCTCTACTGGGGCGCACGCCTGCAGGACGGCGACCACTCCTATTTCTTCCGCGAGCAGGGTCGTGCGGCATTCTCCCCGCGCATGGAGAACGGCGGGGGCTTTATCCTCGACGACGTCCCGCTGGAGTACCCCTGCTGGGGTCGCGGCGACCTGCGGACCCCGGCGCTGGAAGTGCGCAACCCCGACGGCTCGAACATCGTCGACCTGCGCTATGAAAGCCACGAGGTCCTCCCCGGCAAGCCCCGCATCCCCGGTCTGCCTGCGGTCTACGTCGAAAGCGACGGCGAATGCGAAACGCTGGTCGTCCGTCTGCGCGACGGCGTCAGCGGCGTGGAGGCGGACCTGTACTACTGCGTGCTGGAGGATTACGACGTACTGACCCGCTACGCCCGCATACGCAACGGCGGGACGGACGCGGTGCGCCTGCTGCGCGCAATGAGCGCGAGCGTGGATTTCGACCACACGCAGTATGATATTCTGTCCAATTACGGCACGCACTGTCGGGAACGCCAAATCGAGCGCCACCCGCTCCGGCACGGGCGTTTCACGCTTTCCAGCCGTCGGGGCGCTTCCTCGCACGTCCATAACCCGTTCCTGCTGCTCGCGTCGCCGACGGCGGACGAAACGTCCGGCGAGGTGTACGCGTCGGTGCTGGTCTATTCCGGCTCCTTCGCGGCGGAAGCGGCGGGCGGGCAGTTTGATGCCGCCCGTGCGATGATCGGGCTGAACCCGGAGGAATTTTCCTGGAAACTGGAACCGGGCGAGGACTTCTTCACCCCCGAAGCGGTCCTGACCTATTCGGGCGAAGGGCTGGGTCGCCTGTCCCACACCCTGCACCGCCTGTTCCGCACCCGGCTCTGCCGCGGGAAATACCGCGACGCCCGCCGTCCGGTCCTGCTCAACCTGTGGGAAGCCTGCTACTTCAACTTCGACGAGGAGAAGATCAAGCGCATCGCGGACAGCTGCGCGGAACTCGGGGTCGAACTGCTGGTCATCGACGACGCGTGGTTCGGCGAGCGCAACAGCGACAACAGCTCCCTCGGCGACTGGTACGTCAACCGCAAGAAGCTCCCGCACGGGCTGGAAGGCGTCGAGGAATACCTCAGACCGCTCGGTCTGGACCTCGGCATCTGGTTCGAGCCGGAAATGATCTCCCCGAACAGCGACCTCTACCGTGCGCACCCGGATTGGTGCCTGCACGTCGACGGTCGTCCCCGTTCGGAGGGGCGCAACCAATTGATCCTCGACCTGTGCCGCCCCGAAGTGCGGGACTACCTGTACGACTGCGTTTCCGCCGTGCTGAAGGACGGCAGGATCAAGTACGTCAAGTGGGACTACAACCGCAACATGACCGAGGTCGGCAGCCCGACCCTCCCCGCCGACCGGCAGGGCGAAGTCACGCACCGCTACTACCTCGGGCTGTACGAACTGCTCGAACGGCTGGTCGGCGATTACCCGGACGTACTGTTCGAGTCCTGCTCCGGCGGCGGCGGACGCTTCGACGCCGGTATGCTCTACTATATGCCGCAGGTCTGGACGTCGGACAACTCGGACGCCATCGAGCGCCTGCGCATCCAGTACGGCACGTCGCTGGTCTACCCGCTTTCGGCAATGAGCGCCCACGTTTCCGCCAGCCCGAACCACCAGACCGGGCACGTCACCCCGTTCGAGACGCGTGTCTGCGTCGCCCTGACCGGCTCGTTCGGCTTTGAGCTGGACCCGACCGTGCTTTCCGACGCGGAACGCGAACAGGTTCGGCAGGCGGCTTCCCTCCATAAGGAACTCGGCGAGGTCCTCGCGACCGGCGATTACTACCGCCTGCGCAACCCGTTCGAGGAGGACTGCTCGGCGTGGTGTACGGTGTCTGCCGACCGCTCGACCTGCGTTGCGGGCTATGTGCTGACCCATGTGCGTATGTACGGCAACAACGAGCGCATCGCCCTGCGCGGACTCAAGCCGGACGCGCTCTATCGGGAACGCTTCTCCGGCGAGACATACCGCGGGGACGAACTGATGGGCTTCGGTCTGCACGCACCCACCACGCTCGAATACCGCAGTATCCTCTGGGTGCTGGAGGAAATTTCGGACTAAGCGCGGTCACGCGTGAATATGAAGGAGGAAATGTTATGCAATTCCTGAAAACCTTTTGGCCCTTGCCGTTCAAGGTCCGTCCGAAGGACGTCACCTCGCTCGTGGTGCAGATCATCATCGCCGTCGTGGTCTGCGCCGTCTTCGGACTGCTGATCGGACTGCTCGCGTGGATCCCGATCGCAGGCATCCTGTTTGGGCTGGTCGGTTCGCTGGTCGAGCTGTACGGGTTGATCGACATCGTTCTGTGCGTGCTGGTCTTTCTGGACCTCCTGAAGTGACCGTCCCGCCTCGTTCACTTTGGGGGACAAACACGATCACGGCGGCTCTACGCACTTCGTGCGCTTCGCCTTGTTCCGCGTTTTTCCCCCAAATACCCCCTTTTTGTCGAAAACCGGCTTGGCTTGCGCCACTTCTGACGCCGCCATCGCCGGTTTTCTCTAGAGGAGTTTCGGAGTCGGCGCATGTCCGCCTCCGAAACGATATTTTGATTGTATTTTTCAACAGACTAAATGTTTGCCGTTTTTGCACGGCTGCTCGTTTGAAAATGCGTTGCCCTTTTTACACGGCTGTTCGTTTGAAAAAGCGTTCGGCGGGGTATACTTTTCAAAAAGACCCCGCAACGCAGAAAGGAAGGACCCCGTATGCACCCCGTCGCCGTTTCCCGCCGCGTCGCAGCGCTGCTGCTGACGTTCGCGCTCCTGCTGACGTTCGCCGCCTGCGGACCGGACCGCACGGAACCCGTTTCGTCCGAAGCGCCTTTCGGCGCCGAATCCACCCTCCCGCCGGGAAACAGTTCGGACGAGCCGCCCGTTTCCGCCCTCCCGCCGGGAACCAGTTCGGACGAGCCGACCGTTTCCGCCCTCCCGCCGGGGGACAGCTCGGACGAACCGCCCGTTTCGGACCTCCCGTCCGCGAGCGAACCGGAGCAGAGCAAACCGATCGACCCCCTGCCGAGCGAAAGCCTGCCGGAGGACGCGCCGGTGCAGGAGGTGTTCGGACGGAATTTCTGCTACGTCGCCCTCGGCGATTCCATCTGCCGCGGATACGGGCTGGACGACCCGTCGACCCAGCGCTACTCGTCGATCATCGGGCGGGAGACCGGCTGCACGGTCTATAATTACGGCGTCGACGGGCAGACCGGGGAAGGACTGCTGACCTTCCTGCGCGAGGGCAAGGCGGAAGCGCTGCCGGAAGCGGACGTGGTTTCGGTCTGCATCGGGGCGAACAACCTGCTGCACGCCCTCTCCGACCTGATGCGCTCCCTGTTCAGTATCGACGCGCTCACCTCGCAGACGTCGTCCACGGTCGACGCGGGCGCACTGCTCGACGCGGCGGACGAGGCGCTCGCCACCTTCCGGGAGGAACTGCCCGCCATCCTCGAGCAGGTAAAGCAGGCGAACCCGGACGCGACGATCCTGCTGCAGACGGTGTACAACCCCTACCGCACGTTCACGCAGTTCTCCCTGCGCGTCAACGGCGAAAGGACCGCCTTCGCCGACGTCGCCGACCTGTGCGTGACCCGGCTCAACGACATCCTGCGCGAGTACGCGAAAACCTACGGCTGCACGCTCTGCGACGTGTACGACGCGTTCGAGCAGACGTCCGGTCAACTGGTCAACGCCTCGCTCGGGCGGCTGAACTTCGACCCGCACCCGACCGCCGACGGACACCTCGTCATCGCCGAGGTGATCCGCAAAAATTTACCCGTTTTTAACTGATTTCCGTAGAAAAACAACGCCGCGTTGTGCCGGATCGCACGCACGGCGTTTTCCTTTTTTGCAAATTCTTTGCAAAACGAATTTTTGCAAAACGAAAACAACCACCCGTCGCTTGCAAAATTCCCGCCGATGTGGTATCCTATGGACGAAAACCAAACACGGAAAGGGTGCGACATCATGTATCAAATCGAATCCATCGGTCCGGTCATCGCCGCCCATCGGAAGGAACTGGGCATGACGCAGGAACAGCTCGCCGTCCGTCTGCACATCACGGCGCAGGCGGTCAGCAAATGGGAGAGCGGCGCGGGATACCCCGACCTCGCGATGCTGCCGAGGATCGCCGAAGCGCTCTCGGTCTCGCCGAACGTCCTGCTCGGCGGGGAAGCGGAAGCCCCGGCGCAGGAACCGACCCCCGAGGCCGCCCCGGAGCCGTCCGCCGTGCAATCGGTCCGCTCCGAATGGAACGGTATCGACTCCGTCGAAGTGTCCGACGGGTACCCCTGCCGATTCGTACTGCAAGCGGGCGACGGCGGTCCGACCGTCGTCGAAGCGCAGGGCAGTGCGGGCTTCCTGTCGATGCTGGAGGTGACCGAGGCGGGGAATACCCTCCGCATTCTCGTCCGTTCCATCAGCGGCTCGGTCCGCGAATGGGGAAGCAACCGTGTGACCGTCCGCTGCGGCTTCTCCCAAGGGGAATGCCTGGACGTGAACATCACCGGCTGCTCCGATGTCCTTGCCGAACCGTCGTTCCGCGAAGCAAACCTGCATATCACCGGGTCGGGAACCATCGACGGAACGTCCGTTGCGCAATGCGACGCACGCGTGACCGGCTCGGGAAAAGTGCGCCTGCGGGAATCGACCGAACGTCTGGTCGCCGCCGTCGCCGGGTCTGGCGAGATCGTCTGCCAGACGGCGAAAAACCTGACGGCGATCCTCAGCGGAAGCGGGGGCATTACCTGTAAAGACGCGCACGGCACGGCGGACGTTCGTATCAGCGGGACGGGCAAAGTGCACCTGGGCGGTACGGTGGACTCTCTGCACGTCGACGTCAGCGGAATCGGCGACCTGTTTGCCAACAGGCTTACCGCCGGGGAGGCGGATCTGGAGGGAAACGGCATGGGGTCCATCGCCGTCGGGCGGGTCGTCGGTCGCTGTTCCGAACGGGTCGGAAGGACGCTCAACTGCACCGTTTCCCATCGCGGCACGGACGACCCGGCGGACGCGGACTGACCGACGGACACAGATTAACCGGCGTACGCGGATTGATCCAACGGACGCGAACAATCCGATGGACGCGAATTGACCAACGGACGCGGATTGACCGACAGACGCGGACTGACCGGCGAACGCGAATTGACCGACGGACGCGGACAATCCGACGGACGCGAATCGACCAACGGACGCGAATTGTCCAAAAAACGTGTTCGGTTCCCCACCGCACGCAAAAAAGTCAGCCTTTCGGCTGACTTTTTTCGACGATTTCCATCATTTTATTGGGTTTTCAACGTTTCGGCGCAGGATCGCGACCCGCAGTCCGCGCCGTTCGGCGACGCAAACGCGGGGGACGCGGTTTACAGACCGCCGGACCCTCAGCACACCGCCGCAGCCATCTCCGGCTCGGCGCAGTCGCCCGCACAGTCGCCCTCCTGCGGCACCGTCCCGTCCACGACGTGATACGTCCGCACGATCGACGCGATCTTCCGGCGGATCGTCGGGTCGTTCTCGTACGCCGCCGCCATCAGACAACCGAGTTCCTTGAGGAATTCGTCCTCGTCAAACGGGAGCGGGGAACCGATGTGGATCAGCTTGTTCGGCGTGGTTTTCATGCCTTCCTCCGCCATCAGCTTCTCCTCAAACAGCTTTTCCCCCGGGCGCAGACCCGTATAGGAGATCGGAATGTCCACATCCGGTTTATAGCCGGACAGCTTGATCAGGTTGCGCGCCAGCGCATCGATCTTGACCGGTTCGCCCATGTCCAGCACGAAGATCTCCCCGCCTTTGGCGTAGACCCCCGCCTGCAGCACGAGACTGACCGCCTCCGGGATGGTCATAAAATACCGAATGATGTCCGGATGCGTCACCGTGACGGGACCGCCCTTCGCGATCTGCCGCTTGAACAGCGGGATCACCGAGCCGTTACTGCCCAGCACGTTGCCGAACCGCACCGCGACGAATTCCGTGACCACCTTCTCCGGCAGTTCGCCGAACTCCCGATCCACGTCCTCCGCTTCCGCATAATGCGTGAACAGCAGCGGGATCTCCCGCGCCTTTCCGTCGCGGATCTTGCGGTCGAACGTCTGGATGACCATCTCGCAAAGGCGCTTGCTCGCGCCCATCACGTTGGTCGGGTTGACCGCTTTGTCCGTCGAGATCAGGACAAACCGCTTGCACCCGTGCGCCATCGCGGCGTACGCGGTCTTGTAGGTCCCGATGGTGTTGTCCTTGATCGCCTCGCACGGACTGTCCTCCATCAAAGGAACGTGCTTATGCGCGGCGGCGTGGTACACCACGTCCGGTCGATAATCGCGGAACACCTGGTTGATCCGGCGGCTGTCGCGCACCGAACCGATCAGCACGACGAGGTCCAGATCCGGGTACTTCTCCCGCAGTTCGATCTGGATGTCGTACGCGTTGTTTTCGTAAATATCGAAGATGATCAGCGTCTTCGGTTTGTGGCTCGCGATCTGGCGGCAAAGCTCGCTCCCGATGGAGCCGCCCCCGCCCGTCACGAGGATGGTCCGCCCGCGGATGAAATCGAAAACCTCGTCCAGATTGACCGTGATCGGCTTGCGACCGAGCAGGTCCTCGATCGCCACATCCTTCATGCGGCCGACCGTCACTTCGCCGTTCACAAGCTGATAGATCCCCGGCAGCGTCTTGAGCGTACAGCCGGTCTCCTTGCAGATCCCGAGAATATCCCGTTTATCCGCGTCTCCGGCGGAGGGGATCGCCACATAAATTTTTTCGATCGCGTATTTCTGGCAGCTCGCGAGGATCTCGTCCCGTCCGCCGACGATCGGGATCCCCTTGATATACCGCCCGTGCTTGCTTGCGTCGTCGTCGATGATGCAAAGCACATGGTCGGAAAGCTCCCGGGAGGAATAGATGTCCCGCAGGAGCATCTGCCCCGCCGCTCCCGCGCCGATAAGCATCACGCGGCAGCCGTCCGCCACCTTTTGCCTGCTCTTCAGGAGCAAAACGAAGCGGTAAGCGAACCGCACGCCGAGCACCAGCAGGAACTGCGTCGCAGCCCCGAACAGGTAATAGGAGATCGGCATATGACCGATCAGCAGCGGCATCGCCACCGTGTGAAAGACCCCGGTCAGGATCGTCCCGCCAATGGTTCGGATCAGCTCCGAAAAGCTGGCGTACTTCCAAACGCTCCGATACAGCCGCAGCACGAAAAACACAAGGAGACAAAACCCCGCATAGATCGGCGCAAAACGCAGCCAGCAGCGCAGATATTCCTCGGGAATTTCCGAATATTGGCAGTCAAACCGGAGCCATAACGCAAAGAAATAAGAGAATGTGACGGCGAACACGTCGTAAAATGCAAGGGCGAGACTCGCCATCTTCCAGTTCCGCAGATGGAACCGTCTTTTCATCTGCTCATTTGCCGCCATTACGACACCTGCGATTACATTTTGAGATGATGTTTCTGCGGCGGACTATTCCGCCGGCTCGACCGGCTCATAGAACAGGTCGATGATCAGCTGCTCGAGCTGGTCCCTGTCCGGCGTGAACTCCATGCGGTTGTTCTCGCCGACCACGGATTCGCCCTCGATGGTTTCGATCCCCACGAACTCGCATTCGCTCGCCGTTTCCAGCAAGCTCTGCAATTGGTCCGCACGGCAATCCGAAACCATGTAGTTCGACAGCTTTGAAATGATGCGGGGCGGGAATTCCTCGTCCACGGAAACATTCCAAAAGACCTTTTCGTAAAGCTCGTTGAGGTACTGCCGCTGCCGCTCCATACGTCCGCGGTTGGTGTTGTTCTCCAGACCCGACCGTGCGCGGACGAACTTGAGCGCCTGCTCGCCGTAAAGCGTGATCCGGCTCCCCTCGACGAAGGACGCGTCGATCATGGTCATGTCCTCCGGGATCGTGACCGGCACCCCGCCGACTTCGTCGTTGAGGATCTGGACCGCGTCCATGGTCAGCGAAAGGAAATGGTCGATCGGCGTACCGTACAGGAAGTTTTCCACCGCCTTGACGGTGTTTCGGCAGCTGTCGAATCTGCCGCTCCCGTATGTGTGCGCGAGCGCGATCTGCTCGCTGGTCGTGCCGAGTTCCTGCCCGGCGACGCCCAGTACGGTGACCTGCGTCTTCGTGTCGCGGTCGATATGCACCGTACTGCAGGTATTGGCTTCCTTGTCGATGATCAGCAGCATCAGAAAGTCCGCCCGCAGATCATTGTTATAGGAAGCCCCGGATTCGTCCGGCTGTTCGTCGCTGTCAAGCCCCATAAAGAGCAGCGTTTCGACGGAATCCCGCACCCGGTACTCCCGCCCGTTGAACGGAATGGTCGGAACCTCTTCTTTCGGGTTCAGCCAGTCGTCCGGGTCGCCGATCTCCCCGGAATAGGACTGATGCTCGCTTTCCCACAGATTCGTGGCGAGCAGGATCGCGCCGAACGCAAGCGCCGCCGCGAGCAGGAGCAGGGCGATGCGGATCGTCCTGCTCCGTTTGGAACGCCCCCGTCCGTTTTGCATGAAATGCGTCCCTTACGCAGCTTCGCGCTTGCTCTTCGCGAGGAAGCCCACGCCGACGACGCCGCTCAGCACCGCGAGCGCGAGCAGACCGGTCGCCGTCCAATCGTCCGATTCGCCGGTAGGCGGCGAGTTCTTGTTGGAGACCACCACCGCGAACGGAGACAGATCATCCGCCGTAAAGGTCAATTCCAGGTCCTTGTTGCACTTCGCGTCGTCCACGATCTCCCATTTGCCGTTGGTAAAGTGCAACAACGCGACGAAATAATCGAACCGATCCGACTTCAGGGTGATGGTCGCGCTGCCCATGCCCGGCGCGGTCGCACGCACGTCGAACAGGTCGCTGACGGACAGATTGCTCACATCGACCTTCTTCTTTTCGGCGACCTCCGCGAGATGGCTTTCCAGCTGCAGAACGCTGTCGGCGTTTTTGATCTCCTCATACGCTTCCTCGATCTCCTCGAGTTCCTTTTGCGGGAGCGTATTGCGCTCGCTGTACGGCGTGACGATGATCTCGCCGTTCCAATCGTCGTTTGTGACCGTATAGCCGACCAGTTCCGCTGCCGGGTTATTGGACGGGCTATCATGGAAGGCGTCCGCAAAAGCCGTCACAGGCGCCGCGAATACCATCGCGATGACAAGGGCAAAAACCAGTGTTTTCTTCATAAGTTCTCTCTTCCTCTCCTGCATACAGATTTCTATTTATTTTTTTCTTATTCTGGAAACGGCTCTCCAAGCACCTCTTCGAGCTTCCCGAGGACGAGGTAGCGTCCGTCGGCACTGCTCGGCAGGCAGGTGGAGAGGACGAGGATGCGGTCGTTTTCCGTGACCGTACAGTCCTCATTGTAGTTCTTTCCGAACCGATTGACGTTGTAGACGGTGTCGAGGAACTCCGAAACCGACGAGCGGTCCCGGAAATTGCCGTACTTATACAGAATATGCTCCGTCCCGTACGGCACCGCCGCGAACACCCGATAGCGAAGCGTCCGCTTCGGGGTGTAGATATACATATCCTGATGGCTCGCAAACCATGTGGGATTGGAAAATTGCTCCTGCAGGTAGCCGAACATCAGACCGGACTTCATGTTGTGCCCGTAGATGATCGTGACCGGGTCGGAGAAATCCGTGCCGTTATGCGCGTGCTCCGTATAGAGCGTCCCGTTGCGGTCGGACTTGCCGTCAAGACCGTGGTCGAGGTAAAAGCTGTCGTCGTCCGGGTCCTGCACGACCGGGTAATCGATCGCCTGCACGGGGGAATTCCGCCCGGGATATTCGTCCGTCCCCGGGATCCAGAGCCACGCATAAATATCCTCGCACTGCTTATGCAGGGTATCGAAATCCACCGGGCTGACGAACGGCGGCTCCGGTTCCGGTTCCGACGTCACGTCCGGCTGCGAAACGCTTTCGGACGGCTCCGACGAAACCGAACTCGTATCGGGCGGTTCCGACGAAACGACCGGGACGTCGCTCCGCCCGCCCTCAAGCTTTTCCGGCTCCGAAGAGCAGGACCGCAGGAGCAACAGGACGCACACGCAGACCAGACACACCAGCAGGCACGCGCCGCCGATAAGCTGATACCGTCGTTTCTTCGTCATTTCAAACCGCTCCTGTTCCTCGCGTCAAATTCCGCAAAAAATCCCTCGCCCAGCTTCCGCCGGATCACCTCCGACGCCTCCCCGATCCGCGGCGGACGCGCCGTCAAGTCATGGCAGTCCGAGCCGATCCAATGGATCCGCCCGTCCCGCAGCATCCGCAGCGCCTTCCCGCAGGTCCGGCGGGAAAGGAAAAACGAGGCGTTCACCTGCATCTGCACGCCGTTTTCGAGCAAAGACTCCCAAACGACCGCTTTCTGCATCGAAAGATACCGTTCGATATGCGCAAGCACCACCGTCCACACCCCGGAACAGCTGAGTTCCAGCACCTCGCTCACCGCGTATTGCCCCCAGCGTCCCGCCGGCATTTCCAGCAGCAGCAGTCCCGTCCCTTCCAACAGCAGATCGCAAAGCCCTTCGACGCGGCTGACGCCCGGGAAGTACGCCGTTTCAGCGCCCAGACGGACCGCCGGCAGGTTCGGCGTCATCCCGCTTCGCAGCTTCTCGCTCGCCGCCGCACGTCGCTCCAGAAACCGTTCCGGCGATTCGCGGTCGGCGTAGAAATGCGGCGTCGCCGCGACGAGATCGACCCCCTGTTCGGCGAGCATCCGCAGCAGGGACAGGCTCTCCTCCAGACTCCGGCTGCCGTCGTCCATCTGCGGGAGGACGTGGCTGTGAAAATCCACCATGGTTACATCAGTTTTCCGCCTGCGGCGTTTCCCGATCCCAATAGCGATACTTGGAATAGTACTTCTTGCGATACTTCCCGTACCGCTTGTGATCGTCCCGCACGTTCGACATCACGATGCCGAGCACCTTCGCGTCCGACAGATTCAACTGCCGGATACAGGCGCGAAGCTCCTTGCGCTCCGTGTAATTCTCCCGCACGACGACCAGCATCCCGTCCAGCAGCGACGAGACCACCAAAGCGTCGGACACCACGTTGACCGGCGGCAGGTCGATCACGATGTAATCGAATTCCTTCGTCATCGCCTTCAGCACCGACTGCATCCGACGGGAGCCGAGCAATTCGCTCGGGTTCGGCGGAATATCGCCGGACGTGACGAAATGCCAGTTCTCAAACACATTGGACGGGCGGATCGCGATCTTCACGTCGCTCCCCGACGCCGCAAGGGCATTCGACAGCCCCGGCGCGTTCTGTACCTCCATCTTCTTGCCGATGGACGGCAGGCGCATATCGCCGTCGATAAGCAGCACACGCTTGCCGGTCTCGGCGAGCGTATACGACAGGTTGACCGCCGTCGTGCTCTTCCCCTCGCCGTGGATCGAACTGGTGATGCCGATGACGCGGCAGCCGTCCTCGTCGTCGCCCGGCAGGGTGAACTGCAAATTGGTGCGCAGAAGTTTGTACGCTTCCGCCGCCTGAAAGCTCAGGTTCTTGTGCAGCATCTTGCGCTGCTGTGCGGCAGTCGCGGTCTCCTTATTTTTGGGCATACCGGTCAGCCCCCTTCCCCGTGATGCGGCTTTTTGCCGTACCCGTAACCTTTATAGTATCCGTAATGGCCGGAAGCGTCCTCCGTCAGGTCCGGCACACGGGCAAGGATCGGAATATCGTACGTTTGCAGGATATGGCTTTCGTCACGGATCACGTCGTTGAGCAGATCCAGAATGATCAGCAGTGCGCTCATAAGCAGCGCCCCGATCAGCATCCCGATGAACGTGCTCCGGGTGATGTTCGTGCCGATACGGGTGTAATTCGGGATGGCGCTGTCGACCAAACGCATGGAAGCGCCGTCCATGATCTCCTCGATGCGGACCGGCAGGACGTCCACGATGGCGTTTGCCAGACGGGCCGCCTCCTCCGGGTTGTTCGTCGTCACGGTAATGCTGAACACTTCCGTTTCATCGACCGCTGCGGCGCTGATCATGCCGTTGAGCTGCCCGTAGGTATAGACCCCTTCGCGGTCCGCCGCTTTGAGGACCATTTCCAGCGTCGTGCGATTGCGAAGCAGGACCAGATACGTCTGCACAAGACTTCTTGCCGTGGAAATGTTGCCGATTGAAAAGCCGTAATTCGTCGGATCGTTGACATACACCGTCGCGGTGGAAGAATAGAGCTCCGGGGCCGTATAGGTCGCCCAACCGAACGCGATCGCAGCAGCCAGGACCCCGGCCAACACGATCAGCCACGCCCTGTGCCACAGCACCGAGAAAATATGGAATAGATCGAGCTTATCCTCCGTCTCCTTCGTTTCTACCTTCCCCGCCTGTTTCCCATTCGCTTCTTCATTCACCATAAATTCGTATTTCTCCGTATCTCTCCGTATCTCTCCGTTTTTGCGTTTTTTTGGGGGTTTTCCCCCGCCCCGAAAGCGTTCCGTGGGCATAGGCGCTCAGTATCCCCTTTATAACGCTTTCTTATCATAACACAATTCCGCAAAAAAAGCAATACCCATTTTGCAAAAAATATTTTCCAAGGCGCACTTTCGGCAGTTCATTCGGAAACGACCGACAAAAACGTATGTTCTTCATGAATTACACACAAATCCATGTATTTTTCGTAAAATGGTGCGTATGCGGCATTTTCTTCCCGCCGTGTCTCGCATCGGTTCCGGGTGAAAGGACCTCGAAACGCAGGAACCGAAAAGATGTTCTGTTCAAATTGTCGATTTTTTCGCAGAAAAAGCATCGCATTTTTTCGACCGGCAGGACCGCCCGCAAGGGGATGGCATATGCTGCAAACGGGGGGGACCCCGAAACCCGTCGAATCAGGGAAGGGCGTGAAACGGCATGAAAACCAACCGCACGGAAAGCGCGACGGCAGACGTCGCCGAAAACCTCCTCGCGCAGGCGGCGGAGCTTCGCGCAAGCGACCTCCACCTCGAGCCACGCGGCGAGGGCACGGCGGTCCGCGTCCGCGTGGACGGGGAACTGCGGCAGCTGCGCGTCCTTCCGCGGGAACTGGGCGACCGCGTGACCGCACGGCTGAAAGCGCTCGCCGGAATGGACCTGACCGACCGAAAAACCCCGCAGGACGGGCGTTTCTCCCGCGACCAGACGGACGTCCGCGTCTCCTCCCTGCCGACCCTGCGCGGGGAGGCGCTGACCGCACGGCTCCTGAACGGCGACGCACGTCCGCACGGCGCGGAGGCGCTCGGATTTTTCGGGGAGGCGCTGTCGTTGTATGACCGTATGCTCCGCTTGGAGAGCGGGCTTGTGCTGATCGTCGGACCGTCCGGCTCCGGGAAAAGCACGACGCTGTACGAGATGCTTTCGACCCTGTCGGGCGCATCGCGCAGTGTCGTGACGCTTGAGGACCCCGTGGAGTACACGATGGACGGCGTCAGTCAGGTCCCGGTCAACGGGCTTGCGGGCGTGCGCTTTGCGGACGGGATGCGGGCGGTCCTGCGGCAGGACCCGGACGTCGTCGCCGTCGGGGAGGTCCGCGACGCGGAAAGCGCACGGGCGGTCCACCGAGCGGCGATCACGGGGCGACCGGTGTTCGCGACGGTCCACGCACGCAACGCCGGGACCCTGCCCGGACGCATGAACGACCTCGCCGTTTCCCCCGGGATGCTCGCGGAGAGCCTGCGCGGACTTATCGTACAGCGGTTGGTGCGGCGGACCTGCACCGCGTGCGGCGGAAACGGGTGCGACGCCTGCGGCGGAAGCGGATTCCGGGGGCGGGTCGGGGCGTTCGGCTGTGCGCTCCTTGCGGACGGCGAAAGCGCCTCCCCCGCACGTCTGCGCGAAGCGGACGAAATGCTCGCCGAAAACTGCGGCGCCCTCGCCGCGCAGGGAATCACGACGGAGGAGGAAGCCGACCGTGTCCGCCTCTCTGTTTGAACGGACGGTGCGGGACGGGGAGCTCGCGCTGGCGGCAGGACAGTTCGCCGCCATGCTGCGGGCGGGACTGCCGCTCCCGGAAGCGACCGCACGCGTCGCGGAGGCGACCGACGGCAGGACCCTGCGCGCCGTCCTGAACGACTGCGCAAAGCGCGTCGCCGACGGCGAACCGCTCGCGGACGCGCTCGACCGCCACCCGGGGATCCCGACGCCGTTCGTCGAGACGGTCCGCGCCGGGGAACGGAACCGACGGCTCCCGGAAGCGTTCCGGCGATTGCGGGTCTACTGCGAAAAAAGCCGCAAGACGCGCAGCAAGCTGCGTGCCGCCCTGCAGTATCCGCTGTTCCTCTGCGTCCTGACCGTCCTGACCGTCTATCTGCTCTCCACCCGGCTGCTCCCGTCGCTCGCGTCGGCGCTGGATTCGCTCGGCGGGGAACTTCCGGCGTTCACCCGGCTCCTGCTGGCGGGAACGGCGGCGATCTCGACCGGCTGGCCGTTTGCGGCGGCTTCCGTCCT
>CANQVQ010000009.1 GCA_947627335.1 uncultured Clostridia bacterium
CGCCCCGCTGTCTACCGCTTCCATCACGTTCGCCGCCTGTGACGTGGAACCGGAGGCATGGAACGTAGAAAAACTGCGGACGTCCCCGCCCGGCAGCCAGCGGATAAACGGGGAGATATTGACATTTTTCACGCTGCGCCCGTCCTCAGCGGAAAGCGTCATAGCGCTGTCGTCGGTCAGGCACAGCTCCCGCCCGTCACCGACGATATGGTCGTAAATGCCTGCGGAGATCGCGTCGAGCAGGGTGGATTTCCCCGAATATCCGCCGCCGGTGATGACCGTCACGCCCCGGCGGACCCCCATTCCCCGCACGCCACAGACTTCGACCTCGTCCTCCGGCGCCGAACGGAACGGGACCGCACCGGGAAGGGGCAGGTCTGTTTCCCCCGCCCGTGGCAGGATGCTTCCGTTCGCGATAAACGCGCAGCAGTCGCTCGTCCGCAGCCACGAACGGATCCGATTTTGCAAATCGCCGAGGGCAACCGCCCTTCGCAAGCCCTCCGTGTCGAATTCCGAAAGGTACTTCGTCACCGCACCCGGCAGGTCCCTGCAGAGCATCTGCATCGCCTTGCGCAAGCGCTTACGTGGGAACTGCACCTGCATCAGCAAACACAGGCAGAGTTGCGGGACGCTTTCCACGTCCTTTTGCGGATAGATGTTTATGCCGTTGCCGTTTTCGTACCATTTTCGCTCGCAAAAGGCGAAATAGGACGCGTTGCGACTCAGCACTTCCCCGCCCGGCTTGCAGAGGTAATACCGTCCGTTCTCTTCGTCCGGTCGGGAACGGTTGTACAGGTCGTCGTTCAGTTCGTCGAGATAGGGCGCGAAAGTGCGCAAGCAGAAGTCCGCCGCATGGCGATAAGCGCTCTCCGGCAGTTCGGTCAGTCCGAGCCGTTCGAGCGGAATGTGCCACGTCAGGGTCGGACGGTCCAGCGCGAGCTTGTGCGTGGTCGTGACGGTCACGGAGCAGTCTCCGTGCCAATAGGTGTTGAGAAAATCCTCCTCGTTCCTGTAAGGGGAAACGACGACCACGGGACCCTCGTAGAGCAGGCGGTACGTCGAGGTGCCGTCGTCCATTTGCAGAAAATAGGATTTCAATCGTTTCAAAGTGGGTCTTCATCCTTTCCGATTTTCTTTTTTTGCTCTCAAACGGCAAGGAAACGACGGCCCCGACAAAAAAAGCGCATCCGGGCAAACCGGAATGCGCTCGAATGGACAGGAAATAACACCCTATGAAAGGAAATTCCCGCACCGAGAGGGTCTTGCCACAGCAGACCAAAACGCATTCAAGCGCCCGTTCCGAAGAACCGTCGCAAACATGGTTTACCCCTCCCTTTCGGTGAATTTCCGTTTGATTACGAATTCATTCTATCACATTACGCGCCGTTTGTCAAGGAAAAAGTGATCAAAAGACCCCCGTGACAAAAATTTCGATCCCGATGGCGATCAGAATGACGCCGCCGAGGACCTGTGCCTTGCCGGACAGTTTCGTCCCGAACTTTTTCCCGATGGCAAGACCCGCCATGCAGATGAAAAAGGTGACGACCGCGATCAGCAGGCAAGCCGCCAGCGCCATGACCCACCCGTATTCGGCGATCGTAAACCCGACGGACAGCGCGTCGATCGAGGTCGCGACGCCCTGCACCAGCAACGCGCCGACGCCAAGACCCGATTTTTCCGCCGCGTCACCGCCGCGGATCCCCTCAAACAGCATTTTCCCGCCGATCACGGCGAGGAGAAGGAGCGCGATCCACGGGACGACCTTTTCAAACGCCCGAAAGTACGCCACAATCGTATGCACGCAGATCCAGCCGAAAAGCGGCATCGCGAACTGGAATCCGGCGAACACGCCGGCGATCCCGCCCACTTTGCCCCTTCGCATTGCCGGGTCGTTCAGTCCGTTCGCCATGGACACGGAAAAGGCGTCCATGGCAAGCCCCACGCCGAGCAGGATACTGTTGAGAAAAAAGGATAAACTCCATTCCATTTCGGTTTCCTCCGGTCGCTCCGTTGGTTTGGGCGACGGCGAAAACGGCGCGGAAAGCCATCTCTGCCCTCCGCACCGTTTTTTACTTTGCCTTACGGGATCAATACATTCCGCCGCCCATGCCCTGGGCGTTCATCGCGGCATTCGCCGCCGCTTCCGCAGCCGGGTCCTTCTTATCCGCGACAAGGGATTCCGTCGTCAGCACCATCGCCGCGACGGACGCCGCGTTTTGCAGCGCACTGCGGGTCACTTTGGTCGGGTCGACGATGCCCGCTTCGATCATATCGACGTACTTTTCGTTGTACGCGTCGAAGCCGACGCCGCTCTTGCGGTTCTTCACGCCGTCGACGATCACGCTGCCCTCGAAACCGGCGTTTTCCGCGATCTGACGGACCGGCTCCTCCAGCGCACGCAGGACGATCTTCACGCCCGTCTGCTCGTCGCCGGAAGTCGAAGCGGCCAGCTTCTTGACCGCCGGAATGCAGTCGACCAGCGCCGTACCGCCGCCGGCAACGATGCCTTCCTCGACCGCCGCTTTCGTCGCGTTCAGCGCGTCCTCGATCCGCAGCTTCTTTTCCTTCATTTCGGTTTCCGTCGCCGCGCCCACCTTGATGACCGCCACGCCGCCGGAGAGCTTGGCGAGGCGCTCCTGCAGCTTTTCCTTGTCGAAATCGGAGGTCGTGGTTTCTATCGCGGAGCGGATCTGCCCGATACGGGCTTTGATCTCCTCGGGGTCGCCGCTGCCGCCGACGATGATCGTATTTTCCTTCGTCACCTTGACCTGACGAGCGGAACCGAGCAGATCGAGGGTCGCTTCCTTCAGTTCCAAACCGAGTTCGCTCGAAATGACCTGACCGCCGGTCAGAATGGCGATGTCCTGCAGCATTTCCTTGCGGCGATCGCCGAAGCCAGGCGCCTTGACCGCGACGCAGGTGAACGTCCCGCGCAGCTTGTTGACGATCAGCGTCGAGAGCGCTTCGCCTTCGACGTCCTCGGCGATGATGATCAACTTCTTGCCGCTCTGGACCACCTGCTCGAGCAGCGGGAGCAATTCCTGAATGTTGGAGATCTTCTTATCCGTGATCAGGATCGACGCGTCGTCGATGACGGCTTCCATTTTATCGGTATCCGTCACCATGTACGGCGTGATATATCCACGGTCGAACTGCATCCCTTCGACGACCTCGCAGTAGGTTTCTGCCGTCTTGGATTCCTCGACGGTGATGACGCCGTCCGCCGTGACCTTTTCCATCGCGTCTGCGATCAGCTTGCCGACCGTTTCGTCCGACGAGGACACGGTACCGACACGGGCGATGTCCGCCGAGCCGTTGACCGGCTTGGAGGAGGCGACCAGCGATTCGACCGCCGTATCGACCGCCTTGGAAATGCCCTTCTTGATGATCATCGGGTTCGCGCCCGCCGCGACGTTCTTCATGCCCTCGCGGATAAACGCCTGCGCGAGCAGGGTCGCCGTCGTCGTGCCGTCGCCGGCAGCGTCGTTGGTCTTGCTGGCGACTTCGCGCACCAGAGAAGCGCCCATGTTCTCGAACGGGTCGTCCAGCTCGATCTCCTTGGCGATGGTGACGCCGTCGTTGGTGATCAGCGGAGAGCCGTATTTCTTATCCAGCACCACGTTCCTGCCCTTCGGGCCGAGCGTGATCTTTACGGTATCGGCGAGCTGGTTGACACCGCGCAGCAGGGCTTCGCGGGCTTCGTTGCCGGTTTTGATTTCTTTTGCCATGATGAATAACCTCCCTGTTTCCTTGTTTTCGCGATCATTCCACGATCGCGAGAATGTCGCTCTGGCGGACCACGGTGTATTCTTCGCCGTCTACCTTGATCTCGGTGCCGGAATACTTGCTGCAAATGACCTTGTCGCCCTTCTTGACCAGCATTTGGACTTCCTTGCCGTCCACGTTGCCGCCCGGACCGACTTCGACGACTTCGGCGACCTGCGGTTTTTCCTTCGCGGCGCCGGTCAGAATGATCCCGCCCTTGGTCGTCTCTTCCGCTTCAAGCAGTTTGATGACCACGCGGTCAGCCAATGGTTTCAGTTTCATAAAAAAGAACCTCCTCTTTTTAGGAAACGGCACGGCGCTTTTCCGACCGCACCTTCTTTTTCCTTTGTACAGTTCCTATTTTATCCCACTTTCTTGAACAAAAAAAGCTATCATTGTGAACAAATTGTAAAATGCTGGCACTCTTGCAAAAGAAGTGCTAAAATCGCACGAAAACCGGGACAAAACTTCAGCTTTTTTCAGAGCAATCCGGCAAAACGGGTTTGGCACTTTCTTTTTTATTCTGCCAAATTCCCGCTCCGGCGGAAGAACTGGTAGAACCCGCAGCGGATCATGCCGTTGTACAGCCTGCGCACCTTGTCCGCCCTGCGACCGAAGAATTGTTCGAAACGCTCGTCGGAAGTGATGATATAGAGCTGCCACGCCGGGACGTTCGCACGGAACGCCTTCCCCATCGCTGCGGCAAGCTCCCGCGCCTGTTCGAGGTCGCCCAGCCGTTCGCCGTAGGGCGGGTTGGTCACGATCGTGCCACGCGCACCGGGGACGGGGGAAACAAAGTTCCGAACGTCCGCCACGCGGAAGTCGATGCGGTCCTCCACGCCGGCACGACTCGCGTTCTCCCGCGCAAGTTCCACGCAGGACGGGTCGAGGTCGGACGCATAGATTTTGGTCGGGTACGGGCGAATTTCCGAACGTGCGCGCTCCCGTTCCTCCCGCCAGACCGCCGGCGAAAGCTGTCCGAAGGATTCGGCGGCAAACGACCGCGCCAGACCCGGGGCGATATGCCCGGTGAGCAGAGCCGCTTCGATCGCGATCGTGCCGGAACCGCACATCGGATCGACCAGCAGCACGTCCTCCCGCGGGCGGGACATCGCCGCCATCGCCGCCGCCAGCGTTTCCCGCAGCGGGGCGATCCCCGCCTGCGTTCGGTAGCCGCGCTTATGCAGCGTGACGCCGGTCGTGTCGATCATCAGGTACGCCATATCCTTCAAAAGGAAGAACGAGATCGCGTACAGCACGCCGTTTTCCGGCAGGCGGGACAGGCGGTACACCGACGAAAGCCGGTCGGCGACCGCTTTCTTGACGATGCGCTGGCAGTCCGGGACCGAAAACAGCGTGGATTTGACGCTGTGCCCCTTGACCGGGAACGCCCCTTCCCTGCCGACCCAATCCTCCCACGGGAGCGCTTTCGTCCCCTCGAACAGCTCGTCGAACGTCCTTGCGGGGAATTTGCCGAGCAGCACCAGCACCCGTTCCGCATACCGCAGACGCAGATTGCAGACGGCGACGGCACGCTCCGGCGCTTCAAAAATCACCCGACCGTCGATGGTGTCGATGCGCCGGTACCCCAGCGCGTCGATCTCCTCGCCCAGCAGTTTTTCCAGCCCGAACAGGCAGGTCGCGACCAATTGCAGCATGGTTTCCGTCCTTTCAGAGCGCCGCCGAAGCGTGCCGCGTGACGTGGCAGGAGATGTTGACCGCGACCGGAAGCCCCGCGATATGCGTCGCGTAGGTTTCCACCGCCGCCCACAGCGCCGTCACGCCCTTGCCGAGTCCCTGCACCCCGACGCCGGACCGATTGACCGCATCGAGGATCCGCTCCTCCAAATCCCCGTACACTGGGTGATGCACGCCGACGTCCCGCAGAAGCGCCTTCTTGGAAAGCACCGCCGAATAATCGAACGTCCCGCCGATACCGACGCCGATGACCAGCGGCGGACAGGGATTTCCGCCCGCGATCCGCACGGTTTCCACGACGAACCCGACGATGTCCTCCAAACTTGCCGTCGGTCGGAACATCCGTTGGCGGCTCATGTTCTCGCTCCCGAACCCCTTCGGCAGGGCGTACAGCCGGACCCCGTCCCCTTCGACCAGTTCCGTATACAGCACCGCCGGGGTGTTGTCCCCCGTATTGACCCGTCCGAGCGGGTCGCCGACGACCGACTTGCGCAGATACCCGTCCCGGTACGCCTGCCGGACCCCTTCGTCGACCGCGTCCCGCAAAAGACCGCCCTCGAAATGGACCTCCTGCCCAACTTCGGCGAACACCACCGCCATGCCGGTATCCTGGCAGATCGGGATACGCTCCCGCTTCGCCGTTTCCGCGTTTTCGCAAATCACGCCGAGCATCGACTTCGCCGGTTCTTCCCGCTCCGCACGGAAGCAGTCCGAAAGGCGTTCGCAGATGCACGGCGGCAATTCGTAGTTTGCGCGAATGAACAGGTCGCGGACCGTCCGCACGACGTCGGAGGTATGTACGGTTCTCATGGTACTGAAACGTCCTTTCTGCAAAAAAACGGGCAGAACGCACCCGTTTTTTGGTTCCTCTTATTTCTTATGTTTATGAACGGTTTTTCCGCCGTTCTGGAATTTGCGCAGGTCGCTGATCTTTTCTTCGCTCGTGGATTTGTAGCGGCTGAGCATATCCTCGAAATTGGTCGGCGTCGGAGCGGACTCGAATACCGCTGGCTGTGCGCCCGGGACCGTCGCATACGCGGTCGGATCGGACGTCCGCCCGCCGGACGAGCCGAAGCGGCGAGGATTCCGTTTCCCGGTTTTCAGCGTCAGGGAAATGCGACCCTTTTCATCGACGGAAAGCACGGTCGGCTCGACGTCCTGCCCGACGGTCAATACGTCTTGAATATTCGCGACATAGCTGTCCGACACCTGCGAAATATGGATCATTCCGGTCAGCCCGTTTTCCATCTTCACGAAAGCGCCGAAATCGGTGATGCGGGTGATCTTCCCCTTGACCTTCTGCCCTGCTTCCGCCTGCATCTCTTGCGACCAAACCTTTCCGGGATCTCCCTTTACTTGCGCAGTCTTAACTTTGCACATCGTAATAAAACAGTATTTCGTTCGGGTATTGGTACCCTTTTTCACGCATATAGCGCTCGATATAGGAAGCGTCGACGTCCTTTGAAAGGCGGTAACTGACTTTTTCCACCTCATTGGCGAGTTCGTCAACCTGTTCCTCCAAATCGGCCCGTTCCTCGCGAAGGGATTTGAGGGTCAGCTGCATATTGACGACGGATATGAAAAGCACCACGAGAATGACGAACAAGGCGAGCTTGACGGCAAGATTGGCGCTATGGCTCCGTTGCATTTTCCTTTTTCCTCCGAATTTGTTTGCGCCAGAACCGGCGCACGCCGAATCCCGCTTTTGCCCTGCGGCGGAAGCGAAGCGATTCCCGCTTCGTATACTGCCGCGCCTTCCACCGTCGGCACGGGGGAAGAAGCGCCCGGTACAGTTTGGACATCGCCCTGCGGAACAGGGCGCCGACCGTGCAATACCACAAAAGGAACCCCAGAACGGCGCCCGCGAACGCGTACAGCCGCATCTGCCCATAGGACAAATTGAAGAACAGCAGCGCCATCGCCGCCGAACAGCAAAGGCAGAACAGCAGGTCCTCCAGAAAGATCAGCCACGCGGCGCGACGGTGCAGCCGGTGTAGAAACCGAAAGAACTCATAGAGGATCCCCAAAGCGACCCCGGTCAGGACAGACCAGCCGGCGAGCAGGAAATGGAGCGCGTAGGAGACGCTCATGCGCCGAAGAAGCGCCCGACGCCCTTCTTTCTCTTGGCGCCGCCGTCGAGATAAACGATCGCGTCGATCCGACCGCAGACCGTCACTTCCCCGTTCTCCAACGATAGACTGCTGACGGAGAGCGAATCCCCGCTCACCGTCAGAACAGCTTCGCCGACGGACATACTGACCGTCGATTCATCAAAATTCAGGACCTCGCTGACCGCCGTGACCTTCAGTACCGAACGGTCGTGCAAGGAAAGCTCGTGCGCACGCGGAGCGGTATTCATCGGTTGGACCATTCCTTTCCGTTTTGGGGCGATGCCCCTCCGATGATACCTTATGACGCGTGTGGGCGCTTTATGACAGGATCTCGTACAGTTCCGACGCTTCCGCCTTGCCGACGTGTTCCGCCGTGGACAGGACGCGAAGACGTGTGGTCCGATTGCCGAAGGTAATCTCCAGCACGTCCCCGACCTTGACGTCGTACGACGCCTTGGCGGGCCGCCCGTTGGCGAGCACCAGCGAACTGTCGCACGCCTCGTTCGCGACCGTCCGGCGCTTGATCACGCGGGACACTTTGAGGAATTTGTCCAGACGCATAGGCGACGAAAACGGTGATTACGCCTTGTTGACGGCGTCCTTAAGCCCTTTTCCGGCGACGAAGGACGGCAGTTTGCAGGCGTCGATCTTGATGGTCTCATTGGTTCTCGGATTGCGGCCGGTCCGCTCTGCGCGCTCGCGCACCTTGAACGTACCGAATCCGGCGATCTGCACCTTCCCGCCGGTCGCAAGCTCGTTTTCGATCGCACTGAAAACAGCGCTTACCGCGGCGTCGGCCTCCTTCTTTTTGATGCCCGCGCTCTCGGCAACGATTTCAACGAGTGTAGCTTTTGTCATGACTGATTCTCCTTTGTTTGTTTTTCTTTGTAGGGATACTGACCATAGTATACCATAGTTTTGTCTATTTTGCAATAGGATATTTCGCTTTTTTTCAAAAAATCCCTATTCTTTTTCTGTTTTTCGCGCTTCTTTTGGGGAAAAACCGGTCAAATCCCCCTTCGCGTTCCGCCAATAGTCGGAAAGCGTCTCCCGCGGCGTTTGCGCGACCGAACGCCCCGCCTCCGCACACTGCCGTTCGACGAGGGAAAAACGCCCGAGATATTTTTCGCACGCACGCTCCAGCGCAAGCTCCGCGTTCACGCCGGACAGACGCGCCGCGTTCACCAGCGCGAGGAACAGGTCGCCGAATTCCTCCTCGACGTCCGCACGGTTCTCCGTCTCCAGAGCCTGCTTCACTTCGCCCAGTTCCTCGTCCACTTTCCGCATCGCTTCCGGCACGTCCGCGCAGTCGAACCCGAGCTTGCGGGATTTCGCCCCGAGCTTGTCCGCCCGCATCAGCGCCGGCAGGGTGCGCGGAATGGCACGCAGTGCGTCCGTCGCGCTTTCGCGCTCGTGCGTGCGGTCCTTGATGGCTTCCCAGTCCCGCAAGGCGCTCCCGTCCGGGGCGGTCACCCGTTCGCCGAAAACGTGCGGGTGGCGCAGGACCATCTTGCGGCTGACCTCGTCGCAGACGTCCGCAAAATCGAACTTCCCGTCCTCCTCGGCGATGCGGGCGTGGAAAACCACCTGGAACAGCACGTCCCCGAGTTCCTCCCGCAGTCCCGCGTCGTCGGCGCGATCGATGGCGTCGGCGGCTTCGTAGACTTCTTCGATGAAGTTCTGCCGGATGCTTTCGTGGGTCTGCACCCGGTCCCACGGACAGCCGTCCGGCGAACGGAGCAATTCGACGATCCTCCGCAGGTCGTCCAGCGTATAGCGCGACTTCCCGCGCATCTCCTCAAACGGATTCATGCAGCCACCCCTTTCGGATCAGAAATGCGGCGATCTTCCCGCCGAACGGAAGCAGACGAACCTCGTCGGCGGTGATCCCGCGAAAAGCGAGCATGGTCACGACGTACACCCCGACCGTCACGATCCCGCAGACGAGCAGGACCGCGAGCGCCGTCCCGCGTCCGCCGTCGGGCAGCAGATAGGTCATACCGCTGTAGACCCCGAAGGTGGCAAGCCCGGTCAGCAGTGCGCAGAGCGCCGGGCGGAAGAACAGCCTGACCGGGGAAAGCGACGCGGTCGTATGCCGCCGCAGGAAGAACAGGTTGAGCGACGACGCGATCAGGTAGCAGCAGACTGAGCTGAACGGTGCGCCGTAGATCCCGAACGGACCGGACACACCGAAGTATTCGAGGATCGCCATGACCACCACACCGATCCCGACGGAGATCATCGGCAGCCAGATCTTCCCGACCGCCTGCAGCAATGCGTTGGTCGTCGAAACCACCGCCATGAAGATGATCCCGACCGCGAGGATCCGCAGGGAGCCGGAGGACACCTGCATCGCGTCGATCCGCTCGTATCCCGCAAGCGGCGCACGGTAGAGCAGCGAAAGGCAGGCGGGCGCCGTCGCGAGCAGGAACGCTGCGCTCGGCAGACCGATGATCGCGCTGATGCGGACGGACTGCACGACGTGGCGGTTTGCCCCGGCGGTGTCCCGCACCGAAAGCGCCGCGGAGACCGCGGGCAGGATGCTGATGGCGATCGGATAGATCAGCGTCGAAGGCAGCAGGTCCGCGATGGCGGTGGAATAGGAGGTGTAGGCGGTATACAGGTCCTCGGCGACCTCCTCCGCGCTCCCGCCGAGCATCAGACAGCGCTTGATAAGCACGGTGTCGATAAAGTTGGAAAGATAGAGCGCCGACGACGTGATCGTCGCGGGCAGGGCGATAAGAAGGATGCGTTTCGTCAGCGCCGGTATCGGATCGGTGCCGGGGTCCGTCCCGATCGGACGGCGCTTATGCGTGACGGCGCGGTAGACGAACAGCATTCCCATTTCGACGAGCATACCGACCGTGATGCCGCTGACCGCGCAGGCGGCCTGCACCGCGCTCGAATAGCCCATGTGCCGCGCCCAAAAGGTCGCGCCGAGTCCGAGCCCCATCTTAAAGACCGCTTCGATCAGCTGCCCGATGGCGGTCGGATACATATTGTGCAAGCCCTGATAGCACCCGCGAAACGCCGAACAGACGCAGACGAACAGCAGTGTCGGCGCGATGATGTAGGCGGCAAGCACGCTGTCCTGATGTTCCGTGACGCGGAAGAACCACGAGGCGGCGAGCATCATGACGGCGGTCGCGAGGACGCCGACGACGGTGAACGCCGTCAATGCGACCCGGAACGTGCGCTGCACTTCCCGCTGCCGTCCCCGCCTGTCCGAAGCGGCGATCAGGCGGCTGATGGCGACCGGAAGCCCGCTGGTCGAAACCATGTACAGCATCGCGTACAGCGAATAGGCGGCGCTGAAAATGCCCATGCCGCCGCCGAGGATATGCGCGAGCGGGATCTTGAACAGCACCCCGATGATCTTGACGACGAAGCTGGAGATCGAAATGACGCCCGCCTCGACCAGAAAGCTCTTATTCTGTTGTTTCTGCTGCGTATTTCCCATGTTTCAGATGAATTCCCGCAAAAGCGAATCCTCCGGCACGACCTCGTCCGGCAAAAGCGGGACGTCCGAAAGCATCGAAATGAGCGCTTTCGCCTGCGGTGCGTGCGGATCCTCCGGGGGAAGTCCTTTCAGCACGGCGACGGCGTCGTCCGCCAGAATGCCGCGCTCGTATTCAAAATAGGTGTTGATCGAACGATCCGCGAGGGTCGCGAACGGCTCGATGTTCCGCTTCTCCGCCGCACGGACCGTCTCCCAATTCGCGAACGTCTCCGCCGCGTCCGACGCACGGTGACGGGAATCCCGCACGAGCCGCCGCAGGAAACGGCAGTCCTGCCCGTCGTCGGATTCGGCGTAAAGGTAGATGCGGTAGAGGCATTCCCGCGGGATCTCCGGCGGAAGGATGCGCGGATTGAGCGCGTGCAGACCCTCGACGAGCGTCACACCGTCCGGCGACGGGCGCAGGACCCGATAGGAATCCGTCCGTCGGCGGACCTTGAAATCGAAAAACGGGATCGGCGCGTCCTCCCCCGCCGCGATGCGCTGCATCGTGTCCTGCAGGAGGTCCAAACGCAGGCTGTCAAGCCCCTCGGTGTCCTGCATCCCGTTCGGCAGGTAGATCGCGTTTTCCGGGTTGCGGTAGTAATCGTCGAGGGAAACGGTATCCACCGGGCGTCCGAGCGCACAAATCCGCCTGGCGAGCTTGGCGGTCGTCGTGGTCTTGCCGGAGCAGGAGCCGCCCGCGACCAGCACCAGTTTCAGCCGTCGGTCCGCGCTTATCGCCTCCGCGCAGTCGCGCAGCAGGGACTCGTACAGTTCCTCGTTCAAACGGTTCACCCTTTCTTTTCTTGCAAAGACGCGAAGAAACGGCGGATCTCCGGTTCGCGGATCCCGTCGGACGCGTCCAGATACTCATACGGATACTTCGGGAAAGCGATCCGACAGATCTCGTTCCGATCTGGGGAGACCAGCTTCGTGATCGCACCGGCGCCGCAGGCAAAGACCGTCGTATACTCCTCCATCATCAGCACGTTATACAGGTTTTCGGTGCCTTTTTTGGCGTAACCGACGTTTTCGGCGTTCCCGACGATGTTCTTTTGACGGTACAGGTAATACGGGAACCACCCGCCGTCGCCGAGCGTCTGCCGCGCATACGCGACGCAGGAGCGTGCGAGCGCACCGGCGGGATCGTACACGCCGTCCGCCGAAAACCGCAGCGGGGACGCCTTTTTGACGCTCAGCGTATGCACCGTGATGTTCTCAAACCCGATGCGCATGACGTCCGAAAGGCTCTTTTCAAAGGTTTCCCGCGTGTCGCCGGGCAATCCCGCGATCAGGTCGGCGTTGACGACGTCGAACCCCTCCCGCATGGCGAGCTCGGACGCGGAGAAAAACGCGTCCACACTGTGCTGCCGCCCGATACGGCGAAGCACCTCCGGGTCGGTCGTCTGCGGATTGACGCTGACGCGGCGCACGCCGCTCGCTTTCAGGATATGCAGTTTCTCCGCCGTGATCGTGTCCGGGCGACCCGCTTCAAAGGAAAATTCGCGAACGTCCCCGCCCGGCAGTTCCCGTTCGAGCAGGGAAAGCAATTCCCGCAGCTGCGCTTCGGACAGGATCGACGGCGTTCCGCCGCCGATATACACGGACGTCAGCCGCATTCCCAGTTCGCGAATGACCCGACAGGTTTCCCGCACGTCGGCGTGCAGCCGTTCGAGGTAGGCGAGCAGCAGGCTGAGCAGACGGGGCGTCGCGCAGGAGACGAAGGAGCAGTAGGCGCACCGGGTCGGGCAGAACGGGATCGAGAGGTAGAGCGCACAGTCGCCGGGGCGGGTGTCCCGCAGCATATCGATCTCGGTCCGCGCCGTCTCCACGGCGAGAGAAGCCTTCTGCGGCAGGACGTCGTAGTCCTCGGTAAACAGTTTCCCCACCGTTTCGGGGGAATAACCGCGATCCAGATAATATTTTGCCCGTTTGACCGGACGCAGACCGAGCAGATACCCCCACGGCAGAGCAAACCCGAACAGCTTCCGCCCAGCCTCCAGATACGCCTTTCCGAGCGCGAGGGACGCGAAGTCAGACGCGGTCATCTCGACATACGGGCGGTATCCCGCCGTCGAGAAGCAGCCGACCTCCGTCCGTCCGCCCGCGGACAGTTCCGTCCGGCAGAAAAAGCCGTCCGCCCGCTCCTCGAGCAGAAAGCGGGCGGCCGGAGCGCCATCCGTTTCTTCGCCGTCCTCCCGGAACTTTTCCCCGGGGAAATACAGCATACAGAGCGTGCGGAAATAGAAATCGTTGAGATAGGGGGTCTTATTGTCAATGACGACCTTCATGCGTTTCGCTCCTGGTTTCGCAGTTCGACGGTATCGATGACCAGATTGACCGGTCCGTCCAGCACCGCGTCGATTCGCATATCTGCCCCAAAGACCCCACGCTTGACCGGCAAAACCTCGCCGACCGCGTCGCAGAACGCGTCGTACATCGGTTTCGCCTTTTCCGGGCGGGCGGCGGAATCCCCGCCGGACCCGTCCGAGCAGGGTGAAATTGGAGATGATCATCGCTTCCCCGCCCACGTCGGACGCGGAAAGCGCCATCTTTCCGGCTTGGTTTTCAAAGATGCGAAGCCCCGCGAGCTTCGCGCTCCCCCGACGCAGGTCGTCGTCCGTATCCGCCTCGTCGACGCCGACGAACGCGAGCAGACCCGGACCGATCTGCGAGATCAGCTTCCCCTCCACGGTACAGGAGGCGCTTTTTACACGCTGGACCACAAGTTTCATGCTTTATACGTTCCCCCGTGTGACGTCCCGCACCGCACTGTTCTTGCGGAGCGCGGAGATGATGGACGCGAGATGCGCGGTGTCGCCGCACCGCACGCCGAAGGTCATGGTGATCGTGTCGCCGCTCTCCTTGGTGGAAAGCGAGGTGATCTCCACCTTCATATCCCGCAAAGCGACGGACAGCTCGGCGATGATGCTGGGCGTATAGGTGGCGAACACGTTCAGGAAGGCTTCAAAGCCGCCCAGCGTGTGCTTCTCCGCCCGAGCGGTCCACGAAGCGGTCACCCAGCGGTCCCGTTCCTCGGGACGTTTCAGTCCGTTCTGCACGTTGACGCAGTCATATTTGTGAATCGAGATGCCGTATCCTTTGGTGATAAACCCGATGATCCGGTCGCCCGGGAGCGGCGAACAGCACTTCGCAAACTTGACCGCACACCCCTCGACGTTATCGACGATGACGCTTTCGGAGGACTTCCGCGCCTTGCGCTCCTCGCGCTCGCTCTGCTCCGAGATCAGCGTCGGCTGCTTCGGCTTCTGCTCCGGCAGATCGGGGGAAACCACCCGATTGAACTCCTCCTTGAGCTTGGTGCCGAGCTTGACGGTATCCATTCCGCCGAAGCCGATGCTGTTGTACAGGTCGTCCGCCTCGGCAAAGCCCATACGCGGCGCAAGCGACGTCATGATCTGGTCCCGCTGCGCTTCGGTGAAGCGGCGACCGTAGCGGCGAAGCTCCCGGTCCACCGCCTGCTTGCCGAGCTCGATATTCTCCGCACGCATCTCACGCTTGAAGAACATACGGATCTTGTTGCGCGCTTCGCTCGAACGGACGCAGGACAGCCAATCCCGGCTCGGACCCTTGGAATTCGGGTTGGTCAGCACTTCGACGATCTGCCCGGTCTGCAGGACCGCGTCGATCGGAACGATGTTGCCGTTGACCTTCGCGCCGACCATCTTATTGCCGACCGCCGAATGGATCGCGTAGGCGAAATCGATCGGCGTACTGCCCGCCGGCAGGTTGACGACGTCGCCCTTCGGCGTAAAGACGAAGATCTCGTCGTCGAACAGGTCGATCTTCAGCGCCTGCAGGAACTCGTCCGGGTCGTTGCCGTCCGCGTCCGCTTCGAGGAGCGAACGGATCCAGTGCAGTTTCGCGTCGAGCGCCTGATTCGCCTGCTCGCCGGACTTGTACTTCCAGTGGGCGGCAAGACCGTACTCCGCCACCTCGTGCATTTCCCAGGTGCGGATCTGCACTTCAAACGGGATCCCGCCCGTGCCGATGACCGTCGTATGCAGGGAACGGTACAAATTCTGCTTCGGGGTGGAGATATAGTCCTTGAACCGCCCCGGCACGGAATTGAACATCTCGTGGATGATCCCAAGCACCGTATAGCAGTCAAGCTCCGTGTCAACGATGATGCGGAGCGCGTAGAAATCGTAAATTTCGTCGAAGGACTTGTTCTGGTTATACATCTTTTTATAGATGCTGTAGATGCTCTTGACCCGTCCTTCGAGCTTGTAATGGATCCCGTAGGCGTCCAGCCCTTTGGCGACCTTCCGCGTCGCGTCGGCGAGGAAGTCCTTGCTTTCGCCGTAGCGCTTCTCGGTGTCCTTTTTGATCTCCTGGAACCCGATCGGATCGAGGTAGGAGAGCGCGAGCGTTTCAAGCTCCTGCTTGATGCGCTGGATCCCCAGGCGGTGCGCGATCGGCGCGTAGACGTGCATGGTCTCCAACGCGATGGAGCGCTGTTTTTCCGGCGTGCGGACGGAAAGGGTCCGCATATTGTGCAGCCGGTCCGCCAACTTGACGAAGATGACCCGCAGATCCTTCGACATCGCGAGGAACATCTTCCGCAGGTTGCGGATGCTCGCTTCCTGCTTGGTTTCAAACGGGATATTCAGCTTCGTGACCCCGTCGACGATGTCGGCGACGTCCTTCCCGAACTGCTCGCGGATCTCCGCGAGCGTGACGCGGTCGGAGCAGTCCTCGATGGTGTCGTGCAGGAACGCGGCACAGATGGAATTCGTGTCGAGCTGACATTCGTAGACGATCTGTGCGACCGCGATCGGGTGAATGATATAGTCCTCCCCGGAGATCCGCTTCTGCCCCCGGTGCAGCTCCTCGGCGAGGTAGTAGGACCGTTTGATCTTGTCAATATCGTAACTTCCGCTGGCGTCAATGCGGGCGAAAAGTTCGTTTACATCATAGGATTCCATGAATCAACCCTTATTTCGTTCCGTTCAGCGGGTGGTTCTTCCGCAGGCGGATAAGAACCGGCGACTGGTCGAGATTGACCTTCTTGCCGACCGGCAGGAGCTTCAGTTCGACCACCCTGCCGTCCTCGCTGTATGTACGCGAAATCAGCCCCTCGTCGCAAAGCACGTCGAGAATGATCTTCAGCTTGCAATAGGAGACCCGGATCCCTTCCTGTTCCAGCCGACTGCAGATGGCGTCGACCGTCGTGCGCTTGCTGCTTTCCAGCACGTCCCGCTTGAGGAATTTATAGACCTCGCGGAAATCCGCCAGGACTGGCAGATCGGTTCTGGAGATCGGGGTCCTGTCCTCCGGGTCGGTCAGGCGGCGGTAGGTCCGTTCGCCCTCGGTGCTGTTTTCCTCGTCGATATAGCTCAGACGCATCGCCTTGATGGTGACCTGCGGGGAGCGATGCCCCATGTACTCGTTGATGTCCGCCGTGAACACCACGTCGTACAGACAGCCTTCGCTCAGCTTGATCTCCTCGGGGACCGAGAACCAGATCGCGCTGACCTCCTTTTCGCTGCTGTAACGGCGATTGCCCGGGCGCAGGCGGAACTTGCAGTGCTTCCCGCCGGAAAGCGGAACGATGTCCACCGCGGCGACGCGGCGCATCATCAGCACCGGCTGCGGATTTTGCAGACCGAACGGCTCGAGAAGCTGCATTTCTTCGATGCCTTTCATCGTAATATCCGAAAAATCGACTTCGCACTCCACTTCAAGCGGCAGCGACGCGTCCGTCCGCGTCAGGTACTGCGAAGCGTACGCGTTGATCCGGCGGCGGAATTCGTCGATCTTGTCGATGTCCAGCGAAAGCCCGGCAGCGAGTTCATGCCCGCCGTATTCGCTCAACAGGTCCCCGCAGGACGCGAGCGCGTCCATCAGCGAAAAGCCCTTGATGCTTCGCCCGGACCCCTTCGCGACCCCGCCGTCGAAGGAAAACAGGATGCAGGGCAGCGAATACCGCTCGGCGATCTTGGAGGCGACCACCCCGATGACCCCTTGGTGCCAGCCGGCAGAACCGAGGACGAAGAAGCAGTCGTCGGCGCAGGAAGCGCTGATCTGCCCGATCGCCTGCTCGTAGATCTCCTGCTCCATCTGCTGGCGAAGTTTGTTGGTTTCGCAAAGCTCCGCCGCGATGCGATCGGCTTCCTCCGGGTCCTCCGTCATCAGCAGTTCCACGGCGCGGGAGGCGGAAGCGATGCGCCCCGCAGCGTTGATACGCGGCGCGAGGACGTAGCCGACCGTGGAGGACGTGACTTTTTTCGTCAGCAGTCCGTTTTTGATGATGCCGGCGTGCCGCATGAGCGCGAGGATCCCGGGCGAACGGACGGTTTCCAGCTTTTTCAGCCCCATGGCGGCGATCCGACGGTTTTCATCGACGATCGGCATGACGTCCGCGATGGTCCCGAGCGCGACGACGTCCGCGTATCGGTCGCAGATGCGCTGGGTATCCCCGTCCACCGCACACAGCAGCTTGAACACCACGCCGACCCCGGCGAGGTCCTTGAAGGGGTAATCGCAGTCCTCCCGGTGCGGATTGACGACCGCGACCGCGTCGGGCAAAATTTCCCGACAGCTGTGGTGGTCGGTGATGACCATGTCGATCCCCTGCGCCTTGGCGTACTTCGCTTCCTCGATCGCCGTGATGCCGGTATCGACCGTGATGATCATATCGAAGCACCCGACCATCCGCTTGATGACCGGCAGGCTCAGCCCGTATCCCTCGGAGATGCGGTCGGGAATGAAATACTCACAATGCACCCCGTGTTCGGACAGGTAGGTGTGCAGGATCATCGTCGAGGTCACGCCGTCGACGTCGTAATCGCCGTAGATGCAGACGCGCTCCTTCCGCTCGATCGCCTGCCGGACGCGGGCGACGGCACGGTCCATATCCTTGAGCCGATACGGGTCGTGCAGCGGAATTTCGTCCTTATGCAGGAACGCATACACCTTTTCCGCGGAATCAAGCCCTCTGTTTGCAAGCAGCCTCGCCGTCAGGGGCAGCAGGTCAAGCTCCGCTTGCAGCCGTTTCCAAACGGTTTCGTCCCCTTCCTGTAGGATCCATTTCCGTTCTGTCATTTTTTCGCCTCCTGTTTCTGCATCCGCGAACCGCATTCTATGCGGCGATCACGCGGACCGCCACGGTATACGCCGAACCGTCCACACAGACCGCACTGCTTCCCGTGCTGATCTCGGCGACGCCGAGAAATTCGTTCTCCGTCGCCTGCGGTTCCAGCGTGTTGTAATCGACAAGAATCGTCATGTCGGTCTGATCGTATGTGCGCACGGCTTCCGCCGGTCCGAAGATCGTGACTTCCACCGCATGAAGCACGCTGACGTTCACCGCGCCTCCGGTCGGAAGGTTATACACCTCGATCCGACTGACCGGGACCGTCACCGTGCGGTAACGGACGTCCGGCAAAACCACCGAATACGAGATCTCCGCGTTCGGTTCGACCGCGGAAAGCCCGCTTCCCGGAAAATTCTGTTCGAGCAGTTCCCCCGCCGTGACGGAATCGGTCAAACGGTTGTTTTCGATCCCCGTTTCGTCACACCGAACGGCAAGCGACTGCACCTGACCAAGCGCGGACAGCGGTCCGCGAAGCTCCACGCCGGGGACCGAGCTGAGGAACTGCACGTCCTCCGTCTGCCAGACCCCGCCGGTCAGCGAAAGGCGGAGCGGGACGGTTTTCCGCCCGTACAGCACGAACGTCACGTCTACCGTACTGTTCTCCATCGTGACGTACGGATTGGAGATCTCCGCTTTCGTGTCCGCGTTGCGCAGGCGGATCTCCCCGCTGACGTGGACGCTCTCCCCGGTGATCTCCCCGAGCGCAAAGCTGCAGTACGCCTCCGCCGAGCTGATGACGCTTTCCGGTCCGTTCACCCGCACGGTGTACAGGCTTTGGAGGGTTTCGCCGATCTCATAGGCGGAAGAATAGGTCTTTTCGATCTGCACGTTGATATTGCGGGAGGTGAACACGTCGACGTAGAGCGTGATATTCGTGACCGACGGGTTCGTCGCCGTCACACCGCTCGGGGCGACGACCGTGACCGGCAAAGTCACCGGACCCGGCTGATCGACCACCGAAATGTCCACATAAGCGCGGAAATCCCCCGCGTCGAGCGCATTGAGCGCCGAACGGGTGCCGGACGCGTGCACGTCCACGTTGAGCGAAAAGCTCTCCGCTTCCGCGACGGTATAGCCGTTGGTGTGCATCCCGATGATCTCGACGGGGATCCCCGTGAAAGTCTGTTCGTCGATCTCCGTGTCGTATCCGATCGCGTAGAGCCAAAGAAGCAAGGCGCCGAACAGCGCCGCGACGAAGATCAAAATCTTCCCCTTGCGCCCGGATTCCTCTTTGTTCATGGCGTTCACCCGTCCTTTACGCTTTCTTGCCGCCCTGCCCCTTGCGGGAGAGCTTTCCGCGGACGCGGCTGACCACCTTTTCGGTCAGCGCTTCGTCCTCAAGCAGCAGCGCGTTGAGCGCCGTTTCGAGGGATTTGCGGTCAAAACCGCGCTGCAGTTCCCCCTCGACCGCGAGGGAGATGATCCCGTTCTCCTCCGAAACGATCAGCACCACCGCGTCGCTGTTTTCGCTCATACCGATGCCGGCGCGGTGACGCGTGCCGAGTTCCTTGATGATGTCGGCGTTGGTGGAAAGCGGCAGGACGCAGCCCGCCGCGTGCAGGCGGCCTTCGCTGATGATGGCGGCGCCGTCGTGCATGGGCGCCTTGTTGAAAAAGACGTTTTCCAGCAGGAACGCCGAGATCGTCGCGTCAAGCACGGTCCCGGAACGGACGTATTCCTCCAGCTTCGTATTGCGTTCAAACACGATCAGTGCGCCGGTCTTATGCTGGGAAAAATATTCAGACCTCCCGAATGACCGGCACGAGCGCAGCTTTCTGCGACGCGTCGAGCTTTCCGCGAATGTTGCGGAACGTCGTACCGCCGACCTTTTCCAGGAAGCTGCGCAGTTCCGGCTGGAATACGACGATCAGCGAGAGGATCCCTACGGAAAAGACGTTGGAAAGCAGGAAATTCAGCGCTTTCATCTGCGCGACGCTGCTGATCAGCAGGATCCCGATCAGCAGAACGATCCCCGCGAGCAATTTCGCCGCACGGCGCTTCCGCATGAACTGGAAAATGTAATAAAAGACGAACGCGACGATCAGGATGTCCAAAACGTCCACCACGCGGATCGCACGAAGCTGATCCCATACATATTGGAAGTAATCCAAAACCGCAGACACGTCCGTTCCCTCCTCTTTTTTGAAAAACCGTCACATTTCACTATAACATATCCGCTTTTACTTGTCAAGCGAAAGGGGAAAATTTCATTCCCCGTCCAGCAAGAAATTCCGTTTTCCCTCTTCCGCAAGCAGGCTATCCAGCGCCCGTCCGCGATGGCTGACGGCGTTTTTCGTCGTCCCGTCGAGCTCCGCGAAGGTTTTGCCGAGCGGGTCGTAGAAGAATACCGGGTCGTAGCCGAAATTTCCTTCCCCGCGTTTCTCGCGTAGGATTTTCCCTTCCACGGTCCCACGGGTCAGGACCGTCGATTCGACCCCGTTCGGGTCGATTTTCACCGCGCAGACCGCGCAGACGAACCGCGCCGTCCGCTTTTCGTCCGGCACGTCCCGCAATTCCTCCAGCAGTTTCCGGATGTTCGCTTCGTCGTCCCCATGTCCGCCGGCGTACCTTGCGGAAAACACCCCCGGCGCACCGCCGAGCGCATCCACCTCCAGACCGCTGTCGTCGGCGATGCAGAGCATTCCCGTCGCACGTGCAACGGTCTGCGCCTTGCGGTGGGCGTTGCCCTCGAAGGTGTCCGCATCCTCGACGAGTTCGCCGGAAAACCCCGCTTCCCGCATGGAAAGCAGGACGACCGGAAAATCATGTTCGGCGAAGAAACGGTTGAACTCCTCGACTTTGTGGGGATTCCCCGTGGCGAGAACCATTTTTTTCATGCTTCCGAACCCTCAAAGAACGCGTCCACAAACTCCTTGCCGTCAAACGGCTGCAGATCGTCGATGCCCTCCCCGACCCCGATGAACTTGACAGGAATGCCGAGTTCCCGCCGGATCGCAAGCACGATGCCGCCCTTGGCGGTCCCGTCGAGTTTGGTCAGCACCAGCCCCGTGATCTTCGCCGCACGACCGAATTCCTTCGCCTGCACGAGGGCGTTCTGCCCGGTGGAAGCGTCCAGCACCAGAAGCGTTTCCCGCACCGCGCCCGGCAGTTCCCGATCGATGACGCGATTGATCTTCGCGAGCTCGTCGATCAGGTTCTTCTTGTTGTGCAGCCGACCGGCGGTATCGACGATCAGCACGTCCGCGCCCTGCTTCCGCGCCGCACCCGCGGCGTCAAAGACGACGGCGGCGGGGTCCGCTCCCTCATTCTGCCGGATCAGCGGCAGGTCGCTCCGCTGCGCCCAGACTTCCAATTGTTCGATGGCGGCGGCACGGAAGGTGTCGCCTGCGCAGAGCAGCACTTTCTTCCCCTGCTCTTTCAGCGTATGCGCGATCTTCCCGATCGAAGTGGTCTTTCCCACCCCGTTGACGCCGATGACCAGCAAAACCGTCATGCCGTCCCCGAACGCGAGCGGCTCCCCTTCGCCGACAAGCTCCCGCAAAATCTCCCGAAACTCCTCCCGTGCTTCCGCCGTCTCCTTGATTTTCTTCTCCTTCAGCCGTTGCCGGAGCGTTTCGGTGATATATTCCGAGGTCTCCCCGCCGACGTCCGCCATGATCAGCAGGTCGAACAGTTCCTCGAAAAAGTCGTCGTCCACCCGGTCAGACGAGGAAAACAGCAGATCGACCGGCTTGAGCAGAGCGTCCTTGGTCTTTTTCAGACCGTTTTTGAGTTTTTCAAAAAATCCCATCAGTTGGTATACTCCTTGATCGATTCTTCCAGCTTCGCGAGGTCCAGCCGGATGTATTCGGAAATCCCTTTCTGACGCATGGTCACGCCGTAAAGGGTGTCCGCCCGCTCCATGGTCCCGCGACGGTGCGTGATGACGATGTATTGGGTCTTTTCGCTGTGCGCACGGATATACTCCGCGAACTTCGTCAGATTGACGTCGTCGAGCGCACTTTCGATCTCGTCGAAGATGCAGAACGGCGCCGGATTGACGTTTTGGAGCGCCAGATACAGCGCGATGGCGGCGAACGACTGCTCCCCGCCGGACAGCAGCGAAATACTGCGCACGCTCTTTCCCGGCAGTTTCAGCACGATGTCGATGCCGCTTTCCAGCGGGGACTCCGGGTCCTGCAGCTCGATGCGGGCGGTCCCGCCGCCGAACAGCTCGGTGAAAACCTGCGCGAAGCTCTCGTTGATCTTTTGGAACGTGGAAACGAAGCTGTCCTTCATCTCGTTTTCCAGCTTCGCGACGGTGCTGTCCAGACTGCGACGGGTCTTCTGCAGGTCGTCCACCTGCGCCGTCAGGAAATCGTACCGTTCCTTGACCTGTCGGTACTCCTCCACCGCGTTGACGTTGATGCTCCCCATCGCCCGGATCTTCGCCTTCAGCGACGCGAGCCGGGAAGGGGCTTTCTCCATTTTTTCCGGCGGGAGCCGCTTCGCTTCCGCGTCCGAATAGGTCAGCTCGTATTCGTCCCAGAGCTTGGCGGTGACCTGATCGAACTCCTCGCTGATGCGGTTGAAGTTCGCTTCCTCGTTCGTCAGACGCACGAACGCTTCCTCCCGCTTCTGCTGGGCTTCCTTATGCCGGGTGCGGATCTCGTTCTGGCGGCTCTCCTGCGCTTCCCGCCCGTTGAAGAGTTCCCCCAGTTTTTCCTCCGCCGCGGTCACGCCTTTTCCGGCGGCAAGGATTTTTTCCTCGATCAGCGCGAGGCGACCGTTTCGCTCGGAAATGCTGTTGCGGGCGGACGCGAGCGTGACGCGCAGATTGTTGAGCCGCTCCATCGTGCCGGACAGCAATGCCGTCTGCTGCGCCTGCTGCGCCGAAAGACTGTCCGCCTGCGAACGCTTGGAAACCAGCACGATGCGGGACTGGCTCAGCGATTCGTAGCTCGCCGCCTCCGCCCCACGCGCCTGTTCCGCCCGTTCGCGTGCCGCACGGGAACGCTCCTCCGCCTGCGAAGTCAAACCGTCGCAGGACGCCTTTTCGGCGCGGACCGACCCGAGCTTTTCCTCCAGCGCCCGCCGCCCGTCTGAACCGGCGTCACGGCTTTGAACGACCGCGTCGATGTGGCTCTTTTCCTCCTCCATGCGCACGGTCAGCCCGTTGACGGCGCTGTCCAGCGCGTCGAGGACGCCTTTCTGCGTTTCCTCCGCCGCCTGAAGTTCCGCGCAGAGCGCTTCCGCGTCGGCGATGTCCCTGCGGGTGTGGGCGAGCTTGCGGTCCAGTTCCAGCAGTTTCGCGTTCCATTCGCGAATTTCCGCGCTCAACCGCTCCAGATCCATGGCGCGGGTGAACACGCCGACCTTCTTGGCGGACGCGCCTCCCGTATAACTGCCGCCCGGGTGGATGACCTGCCCGTCGAGCGTGACGATCTTCAGCCGATGCCCGACCGCCGACGCGATCTTCGACGCGTTGTCCAGCGTATCGGCGACCACGGTCCGCCCGAGCAGATCCTCCACGATCCCCCGAAATTTTTCGTCGAACCGCGTCAGCTCGGACGCGATGCCGAGGTACCCCTCCATCTGCCGGATCTGCCGCACGTCGCACAGCGAACCTTTCACGGTTTCCAACGGCAGGAAGGTCGCACGACCGATGCGGTGCTCCTTCAGATACCGAATACACGCCTTCGCGTCCTCCGCCTGCCCGACCACGACGAACTGCACCGACGACGCGAGCGCCGTCTCCAACGCGACCACATACGCGTTATCGCTCGAGAGGATATTGGAGACCGGACCGTACAGCACCGCCTGCTTCCCGTCCGCCCGACGGATCTTCCCGGCGTTCCCGTCCCGCAGGACGGCGCGGACGCTGTCGGAATATCCCTCCAGCAATTGCTCCATACGGCTGAGGTTCTCCCGCCGCTGTTCGGCGGCGGTCAGCTTGAGCCGCAGTGCGACGGTTTCCTCCCGCGTCGATGCCTCGGTTTCCCCGTTCCGGCGAATGCCCTCGCGGACCTCCTGCTCCTTCGCGAGCGTTTCCCGATAGGTCTTTTCGGCTTCGTCCCGTTCGGTCTGCTTGGCGGTTCTTTCGGTTTCCAACTGGGAAAGGCGCTCCATTCCGGACGAAATGCGTTCCTCGCTTTCGGAATCCGACCGTTTCGCCGCTTCCAGCTCCGCGCCGAGCGCCGCTTCCGTCCGCCCCCATTCCGCGCTGTCCGCACGGATCTGCGCGAGCGCTTCGTCCGCTTGTTCGGCTTCCGCCGCCGCCTGCGCGACCGCTTCGTGCGCTTTCTGCCAGCGTTCTTCCCGCTCCGAACAGGTCTTTTCCGCTTCTTCCGTTTCCCGACGGGCGTCCGCGAGCGTGCGCTCCAGACCGGCGATGACCTGCGCCGTCGCGGCGCTCTGCGTCTCCGCTTCCGCGATCGCGTCCGTGCTTTCGGCGCAGATCTGCTCGAAGTGCGCCAGATCGTTTTGGCAGACCGCCTTTTCCCCTTCCGCCGCCGCCTGAGCGCGCTCGGAAGCGGATTTTTCCTGCTCGGTCAGGGAGATCAGGCGGGAGATCTCATAGCTTTCGTTGAGCTGTTCGTCCAGCTCCTTTTCCCGTTCGCTCTCCAACGCCTGCGCACGTTCCAGCGCTTCGCGGGCTTCGGTCAGCCCGTCCTCGCCCAGCGCACGCTTCTGCCGCAAGTCGTCGAGCCGGTTGAGCCAAAGCGTGATCTCCAGCCCGGTCTTTTCCTCGTTGAGCACGAGGTACTGCCGCGCATTCTCCGCTTCCTTTTCCAGCGGACGTACGCGGGACGCGACCTCGGAAAGAATATCGTTGACCCGAAGCAGATTGCTTTCGGTATCCGCGAGCTTGCGTTCGGCTTCGGTCTTGCGGTAACGGAAACGGGAGATCCCTGCGGCTTCCTCGAAGATACTGCGCCGTTCGTCGCCCTTCTGCGAAAGCACTTCGGCGATCTTGCCCTGACTGATGACCGAGTACCCCTCCCGACCGATGCCGGTGTCGTAAAAGAGTTCATAAATATCCCGCAAACGGGTCAGCTTGCGGTTGATATAGTATTCGCTTTCGCCGCTTCGGTAATACTTGCGGGTGACGACCGTTTCCGGCGCGTCGGACAGGCGGGGCTTGTCCTCGGCGGGAGCGGATTCCGCTGCGTGCGACTGCTTCGCGACCGGGGCCTGATCCTGCGCTGCGGGCTGCTCCAGCTGTGCCGCGGGCTGTTCCGGCTGCGCTGGGGTCTGCTCCTGCGCTGCGGGCTGCTCCGCGGCCGGGACCTGATCATGCGCCGCGGGCTGCTCGGGCTGCGCCGCCGGTTCGCCCTGCACTGCGGGCGTGTCCGCAGACTCCGGCGCAGGGGTGACAGGAGCAGCGACAGCATCGGTCTGCTCCGGCTGCTGCGCGGCGGCCTGCTGTGCGGGGCCGTCCTGTTTGCCGCCAGCGCCGCCCAACAGATGGGCGTGGGCGGCACCAGCACGGCCAAGG